>CANRCU010000071.1 GCA_947629215.1 uncultured Clostridia bacterium | reverse complement strand
TGTCGCTAAAACCCTTTGGGTTTTACGCTGACGACGCCAAAGTTACTCAAAAGATTTGCAAGTAACCTTAATCTAAAAATTCACTTTTTATAAAATAGTTCCGTTTTGCGACAGCCCTTTTTGTTTTAGCCTTCAATTACGATGTAATGCGCGCTGTTGTCGGCAGGGCTTTCTTTCTTTTTGGGTACTTGCAGTTTTAATATACCGTCCTCAAATTTTGCTTTGATGTCTTCTTGTTTAACATGTTCTCCGACATAAAATATTCGGCTGCACATACCCGTGTAACGCTCTCTGCGTATATATACGCCGCTGTCGTCTTTGCCGTCGTCACAAGAATTTGCCATTGCGCTCACGGTCAGATAACCGTCTTTCAATTCGGCTTTTATATCTTCTTTTCGTATGCCGGGCAGATTCATGGTCATTTCATATCCCGTGTCGGTATCTTTTATGTCCGTTCTCATAAGCTCCGCTGAATAGGTTCGGCTGCCGTGCCTGTGGTCATATCCGAAAAAATCGTCCAGCAGGCTTTCTCTGAATACACTTGGTAACAACATCTAACATCGCTCCTTTTAATAAATATCGGATAAAATATCCTACATATATTATGCCGATTTTTTGATTTTGTTATTCACTTTTTACCATAAAATATATGCGTTGAAACGTTACGGTAAAAAAATTGAAAAAATAATGAAATATACTGTTGAAAGTTTTTGTAAGTTATGTTATAATATAACCATAAAGTTATGCAGGATTCTCCAAAGCATAGCAAATTTATTTTAAGGAGGAATTTTCCAATGGGCAAAATAGTTACAATGGGTGAAATTATGTTAAGATTGTCTACACCCGGCAATGAAAGATTTATTCAGGCAACAGAGTTCGATATCAACTACGGCGGCGGCGAAGCCAACGTTGCGGTTTCTTTGGTAAATTACGGTCACGAGGCAGAATTTGTTACGGCTGTACCTGACAACCCTATTGGTGCGTGCGCTATCGCTGCATTAAGAAAATACGGCGTTGAAACAAAGCATATCGCTAAAACAGGCGACCGCCTTGGTATCTACTACCTTGAAACAGGCGCTTCTATGAGAGCTTCCAATGTAGTTTATGATAGAGCAAATTCTTCTATCGCAACAGCTACCGCTGATAAATTTGACTTTGATGCTATCTTTGAGGGCGCTGATTGGTTCCACTTTACAGGTATCACACCTGCGGTTTCCGATATAGCTGCCGAAGTGACAGAGGCTGCTTGTAAAGCTGCTAAGGCTAAAGGGGTCACTGTTTCCTGTGACCTTAACTTCAGAAAGAAATTATGGTCAAGCGAAAAGGCTCAGAAAGTTATGACAAACCTTATGCAGTATGTTGATGTTTGTATCGGCAACGAAGAGGACGCTGAAAAAGTTCTCGGTTTTAAACCCGGCAATACAGACGTAACAAGCGGCGAGCTTGAAATGGACGGTTATAAAGACATCTTCAATCAGATGTGCGATAAGTTCAACTTCAAATATGTTATTTCCTCTTTGAGAGAATCTTTCTCGGCTTCACACAACGGTTGGTCGGCTTGCATTATGGACGGTGCTACAAGAGATTTCTATCGTTCAAACAGATTTGATATTATGCCTATCGTTGACCGTGTAGGCGGCGGCGATTCTTTTGCCGGCGGTCTTATCTGCGGTCTTATGGACGGCAAGAGCAAGGAAGATGCGCTTAACTTTGCGGTTGCTGCATCTGCGCTCAAGCATACTATCCCCGGCGACTTTAACCTTGTTACAAGAGCAGAAGTTGAAAACTGCGACGGTTCAGGTCGTGTTCAGAGATAATTTTACATATTTTGGGCTGTTCCTTTTGGGACAGCCTTTTTGTTTTGTGCCGGAAAGCAAATTATCAGTATAATAGATGAAATTTTAATAAATTTTTAATGAAATTTTGAGCCGGAATGTACTATAATAATTAAGGTATATAATATCTTTGACAATATCGGTATGGAGGATAACAAAAATAAAGGAATGATATAAATGACAAAAATAGTATTGGATAGGGCATTGAAAAATTCGGATGCCGTTAATGATTTTATAGCGGAACAGTTGATGGGTTATTCAATGAAACTGCTTATGCAGGTAGATATGGCGGTCGAGGAAATATGCTCGGCATATGATAAAGAAAACGAAAGTATTTCAATAAGCTGTGATGTCGACAAGGACAGCAATATATTGAAACTTGTGATTGAAGATAGCGGTGTACCGCATAATCCGCTTATGGAGGAAACAGCCGACAAGGAGCTGGGCATAATATTGACACAAAAGTTGATGGACAGTGTTGAATATGAAAACAGCGACGGTATAAACAGAATAACCATGCAAAAAAAAATATGACAAAAAAGACGGTATGAGGGGGCATACCGTCTTTTTTGTTTGCTGTTTTGTGCTTGTTTTATAAAAGATAATTAATAAGTGTGCATATCACTTTTAACATATTTATATCAAAATCCGACCATTTTTTGAAACGATCTCTTGCGGCGAAGATAAAAAAACCAAGCGTATCATGCTTTGCCGTCAAATGTGGGATGATAAGCAAAGAATTCAGTTTGTTTTTCTGCATATGCGACACAAGCTCGGGCATTGAGTCGACAGCGTTCATATAATTGCCTATCGAAACACAGCCGTTTGGCGAGGAATCAAGTTTTTCTTTGAATGTAGGGTATAATCTTGCGTATATGCGAATATCATCCGGGTCATGATCTGCTGCGACAAAACATTCGTTTTCTTCCGAACGGGGGCAGTAAGCAGCGCTGTTAAGGTCATAATATTCAAGCAACTCGCCAAGCACTTCATTTAATGTTTCGGTTTTGTTTGTGTTTTCGTTGCAGCGCCCGACAACAGAAAGCAAATGTTTGTATTTTTCATTATCCGAAACATAATTATCCATTCTTATTATGGTATTGCTGCTAAGAATATCTTCGACCGACCCAAGAATGGATCTTGTATATATTATATAGCGATCCCTGCCGAGTACCTTAGCTACATAAAGGCAATAATCGGCTAATTTGTAAAGCTTTTCATAACTGTCCGTATCGTCGGGATAAGTGGCAGTGCCGACCGAACAAGTGACCTTCATATCTTCACTTTTTGTTTGAAAATACCACTTTACTTTTGAACGTATCGTCTTTAACAAAGGTCTTATCGATTCGTTTCCGTTCGGGTAGCCTGTCAGTACGATAAAAAATTCGTCACCGCCGACACGACCGACAATACCGCGTTCGCCGACAGCCTCGCTTATTATCCTTGCAACGCTGACTATGGTAGCATCTCCGAACATATGCCCGTAAGTATCGTTTATAGACTTGAAATTGTCAAGGTCTATCATAACAAAAGTGACGATACCGCCGCTTTCTTTTGCATTTGAAAGAGCATTGAGCGCATAATCGCCGATAGCCTTTTTATTAAGCAGATTTGTCAGCGGATCAAGATTGATACGGTGGGCTGTATATGCGTCTACGCCCGAAAACGTTGCGCTGTCGGCAAGAAAACCCGTTATGTAAGCTGTTTGTGTATAAAATTCTATTGCCGAAAAGCTGATGACGGTCGGGTGGTAGTTTTCTTTGAAAAAAGAGGTGTAAAGTTTGAAAAAACCGTCGCCGTTTGCCTCGGATATGGAATCTATCAGCTGGTCAAACTGTAACAGATAGTCGGGCGATATTTTTTTTGCATCTATACAATAGGAATGAAATTCCTGCAATGTGCCTTTAAAAATATCTTCGTTTTTGTCACATAGATAAAAAATCCCTGTCTGCACATCGTAATAAAAAAACTTCTTTTCGGACATTGCAATAAAACTGCCGAAAGTTTTTACGGCAATTGAGATGTTTTTGTAATTGGCGGACATATAAGCTATCTCGTATACGTCTATTTTTATAAGAACGCCTTTGTCCGAGAGCTTTGATGCTATGGTGACCGATATATCGATATATTCGCCGTCATGGCGTTTACATTTGGATATAAACGTAAACGGTTCGTCTGTAACGGCTGCCAAACAGTCTGTAAAATGCTGTCTGTGTTCGGGGTGGATATAGTCCGAAAATGTAAAAGAGCGGCTTACACCCATAAAAATGTATACGGCTTCGTCGGCAACGACTATTTTTGAATCTTTATCTATAAGCGCCGAACCCATAAGAACCGTATAGAAATCATGTTTGTTTCCGTTTTTTTGCATATCATCACCCCTTTGCAATGTTTACTCTTTTATTGTATAACAGTTTTGAAAAATTTTCAAGTGGTTTATGACAAAAGAACGGATTATTATAAAATTTTTAATTATTGACGCTTGCGCCGCTATTGCATAAAGCGTTGAAACGGAGTATAATATAGACAGGCAGTTATGCCCGAAATTGTTATCTGCCATCCGAACATAATAATTCGGGCAGATATGACAAAAGATTTTTGGGCTCCTGAGGGCGGCTGCGATCGGGAAGAAGATAAGATATACAGTGTATAATAAGAAGAGGAGAAAAAGTGAACATAAAATATTACGACATAGGGCTTAATTTATTTTGCAAGCAATTTAAAGACCCCGAAAAGATAATTGCAGATGCGGCGGCTGAGGGTATAATGTGTATACTGACCGGTACGGACAGCAAAGAGAACGGGCTGATAAACGATTTTGTAAAAACACACGAGGCATACGGTACGGCAGGTATACACCCGCATAATGCCGACAGCGCAAAAAAAGCCGATATAGAGCTTATAGAAAATATCATATGCAATAATCCTAAGATAAGGGCGGTGGGAGAGTGCGGTCTGGATTTCGACCGTATGTTTTCTACGCGTGAGGCGCAGATACGCTGCCTTGAACAGCATATAACGCTTGCGGAAAAACTTGATATGCCGCTTTTCCTGCATGAACGTGATGCTTCGGACGAATTTGCAAAACGGTTTAAAAGACATTCGGATATATGCAAAAAATCTGTGGTGCATTGTTTTACGGGTGACAGAAAAACGCTTGAAACTTATGTGGATATGGGCTTTTATATAGGCGTGACAGGCTGGATATGCGATGACCGACGGGCAAGCTCGTTAAGAGAGGCTGTAAAGTCGCTGCCGCTTGACCGTGTAATGATAGAAACCGATGCGCCCTATCTTACACCGCGCAATGTAAAAGGCATAGCAAGGGTCAATGTACCTCAGAACATAAAATATGTTGCGGCAGAGCTTGCAAAATATATGGATACGGACGAGGAAGAGCTTATATATCATGCCAAAGAAAATACGGAGAGAGTTTTTGGGATTTAAGAAAAAATTTAGTTGGCTTTTGGCAGAAAAAGTGGTATAATAATTACAGTGATATTATTTTGACCAAGGAGTAAAAAATGAGTGCAAAAATCAGTTTTGTTTCGCTTGGCTGTGACAAAAATCTTATCGACAGCGAGATAATGCTTGGCTTGATAGACGAATGCGGATATATAATAACAGACGACCCTGCCAATGCAGATATTATTATAATAAACAGCTGTGGCTTTATTATGGAGGCAACGCAGGAGGCAATAGACAAAATACTTGAAGCGGCCGACAACAAAGAAACAGGCGTTTGCAAAGGCATTATAGTGACAGGCTGTATGGCTCAGCGCTATAAAGACGAAATTTTTGAGTCTTTGCCCGAGGTCGATGCGGTCGTGGGTACGGGCGATTTTGAAAAAATAGGCGATGTTATAAAAGCTATACTGGGCGGGCAAAAACAGGTGAAGCTTGTGACGGACTGCGACCATACCCTGCTTGAAACAAACAGTTATAAACGTATAGTTACCACAACGGGTGGTTTCGGTTATTTAAAGATAGCGGAGGGCTGTGACAATCACTGCACATACTGTACGATACCTTCGTTAAGGGGCAAATACCGTTCACGCACTGTAAATTCGCTGGTGAACGAGGCGGAAATACTTGCAAAAAAAGGTGTGCGCGAGCTGATAATCATTGCTCAGGATATATCGCTTTACGGTAAAGACATCTACGGTGAAAAAATGCTGCATATCCTTTTAAAAAGGCTTTCCGAGATAGAGGAAATAAAATGGATAAGGCTTTTGTATTGCTATCCCGAAAATATTTACCCCGAGCTTATAGAAGAGATGAGAACAAACGGCAAGATATTGCATTATTTGGATATGCCCATACAGCACAGCGCGGATAGGATATTGCGTCTGATGGGCAGAAAAAGCGACAATGCAAGTCTTAGGAAAATAATTTCAGACCTCAGAGAGGCTATGCCCGATATTTGCCTGAGAACAACGCTTATAGTCGGTTTTCCCGACGAAACGGAGGAAGATTTTAAAGAACTCTGTGATTTTATAAAAGAAATAAAATTTGACAGGCTTGGCGTCTTTACATATTCACGCGAGGACGGTACGCCTGCATATAATATGCCGAATCAGATAGACGAAACGCTGAAAGCGGAACGCAAGGAATATATACTTGAATTGCAGAAAAGCATCTCGGCGGAAATTTGTGAGAGTTTTATAGGAAAGACATTGGAAGTCATAGTTGAAGGAAGGCTTGAAAACGAGGACGGCGTATATTGCGGAAGAAGTTACAGGGATTGCTATGAAATAGACGGTTTTGTGTTTTTTGACAGCGCTGAAGAACTTATCGCAGGCGATTTTTATGATATAAAAATTACTTCCGCAGGCGATTACGACCTTATAGGCGAAATGACAAAAACCGGTTCTGAACAGGAGATATGAATATGAATTTACCCAACAAGCTGACAATGCTAAGGATGATACTGATACCTTTTTTTCTGGTTTGCCTGTATATGCAGACTGTGCCTGCAAGGATAGTCGCTCTGGTCATATTCTGCGTTGCAAGTCTGACAGACGCGTTGGACGGCTATATTGCGCGTAAATATAATTTGGTCACCAATTTCGGCAAATTTATGGATCCGCTTGCGGACAAGCTGCTTGTTTGCAGCGCAATGATAGCGCTGACATCGGTCAAATCGGTCGTTATGCTGCCGTCATGGATAGTAATTATAATCATAGCGCGGGAATTTATGATAACGGGATTCCGCACATTGGCGGCGGAACAGAATATTGTTATTGCCGCAGGGGTATGGGGAAAGCTCAAAACGATATTTCAGATGATAATGGTCATAGTATTGCTTCTTAATATCGACAATGCTGCCGTCTGCATTATAAGCAAAGTGCTTATAGGTATATCGCTTGCGTTGACGATAATATCGGCGGCGGATTATCTGCTGAAAAACAAAGACGTACTTAAAGGATGATAATATATGAAAAAACACGTTTTTCCGCTGATATTGTGCTTTGTGTTGGCTTTGCCGCCGCTGACCGTATCTGCGGCGGAAATAAATGCCGATGAGGTCGCGCCGTATCTTACGGAAATAATCAATTTTATAAATGACAATTACATGGGCGATATAGACCAGCAAAAAATGCTTGAAGCGGCATTGAGCGGTATTGCGGGTTCGCTTGATGATTACAGTGAGTATTATACGGGCAGCGAATATGAAAATATAGAAAAAAATACGGCAAAAACCGTGTATACCGTTGATTTCAGCTTTGAGATAAACAAAAACGGTGAGTTCAATATAGTAGAATTCGGGAACAATCGCAGGAAAAACAGTGACGGGCTGAGGATAGGCGATCGTATAGATTCGATAAACGGTATCAGCACTGCGGGGCTTTCAATAAGCGAGATGCGAAGTCTGCTGACAAGCGCATCCCCCGGAACTATCGCATTGAATATAAACCGAAGCGGTCAGGATATGGAATTTAATGTCAAGCTTCTGCCGATGAATGTTACAACTATAACATACGGCAATTTTTCGGGTTATATAGGTCTTTCCAACGAGGGTGTCAATAAGTCGGTCGGATATATAAAAATAGATACATTCGGCGAAGGTACGGCTGACGAATTCCGCGAGGCGCTCACGGCTTTAAGGCGTGATAAAAAAACAAGGCTTTTGCTTGACTTGCGCGGAAACACGGGCGGATATGTCGATCAGGCAATTTCCGTCTGCGACCTTATAGTGCCGAGCGGTACTATAATCACCACAAAAAACAAAGCGGGCGAAATACAGACATATAAATCCACACTTACAAATCCGCCGTTTGAAAAAATAGTTGTTTTGGTGGACGGTATGACGGCATCGGCATCGGAGATAATAGCCTCCGCTTTGCAGGATTCGGGGATGGGCATAGTTGTCGGGGAACAGACCTTCGGCAAAGGCGTTATGCAGTCGGTCGTTGAATTCGGCGATGTCGGTACATTGAAACTGACTATGTTTGAATATTTTTCAAGAAACGGCAAAAAGATAGACGGGGTAGGCATTACGCCCGATTATGAGGTCGACAAGGTGCTTTTTGTTGATGAAAAAGACAAGAACACAAGTGTCAATGTAAAAAATGCCCTTATGTATCTGGGCTATAATGTAAGCGACGATAACGAAACGGTAAAAAGTATAGGTAAATTTCAGCAGAACGAAAACCTTACACCCACATATAAACTAAATGCGGAAACCGTTGGCAAAATGAATCTGCGTATATTTGAAAAAACCAAGAAAGTTGACAGAACCATGCTTGAGGGTTATCTGAAGTGCATAGAAAATTAATATATCAGCAGGTTGACAAATAACGACAAAGAATAGTATAATTAACGTATATCGTGTTGTCGTGAACTTCCGACCGATAGTATAGGCGGCAGGGGCAGGGCAGACGGTATCATATATTTTATTTTTACGAGGTAAAACAGCATGACAAAATATGTTTTTGTAACCGGCGGTGTTGTATCGGGTCTTGGCAAGGGGATAACTGCCGCCTCTCTCGGCCGCCTTTTAAAGGCGCGCGGATATAAGGTAACAATACAAAAATTCGATCCGTATATCAATATAGATCCGGGTACGATGAGTCCGTACCAGCACGGAGAAGTGTTTGTTACCGACGACGGGACCGAAACAGACCTTGACCTTGGGCATTACGAGCGTTTTATAGACGAAAGCCTTAATGTCAACAGCAATATAACCACCGGTAAGATATATTGGAATGTTCTTAATAAAGAGCGCAAGGGCGAATATCTCGGCGCAACTGTGCAGGTCATACCGCATATAACAAACGAAATAAAGGAACGTGTGTTCAGCGCAGGCAGAACGGGCGTTGACTTTGTTATAACCGAAATAGGCGGTACGGTCGGCGATATAGAGAGCGAGCCTTTTATAGAGGCTATCCGCCAGGTATCGAGCAATGTTGGCAAAGAAAATGTGGTCTATATCCACGTTACTCTTATACCGTATCTTGCCAAGTCGGGCGAGATGAAAACAAAACCCACACAACATTCGGTAAAACAGCTTTTGAGTGTCGGCATACAGCCCGATATAATCGTTTGCAGAACGGAACACGAAATAAGCGATGATGCCAAAGCCAAACTTGCTTTATTCTGCAATATCGAAAAAGAGTGTGTCATACAAAATATAGATTGTAATTCCCTTTATGAAGTTCCTCTTATGATGGAGAACGAACACCTTGCGGAGATAGTTTGCCGGAAACTTGGCGTGGACTGCGGTACACCCGATCTTACGGACTGGCTTGATGTTATAAATAAGGAAAGAGAGCTTAGCGACACTGTCGAAAT
>CANRCU010000070.1 GCA_947629215.1 uncultured Clostridia bacterium | reverse complement strand
CCTTTGCAGATAGTCACAGGCGCTCAGAATCTGACCGTCGGCGACTGCGTGCCTGTCGCTCTTGTCGGCGCAAGCGTTTACCACGGCAGCGAGCTTGTCAAGATAAAAAAAGGCAAACTCCGCGGCGTTGAGTCAAACGGTATGCTCTGTTCCATAGAGGAGCTTGGTTTCACACGTCACGACTACCCCGAGGCGCCCGAAAACGGCATTTATGTTTTTCCCGAAGAAGTACCCCTTGGCGCAGACGCAAAGGAGCTTTTGCAGATACCCGACGAAGTTGTCGAATTTGAGATAACCTCAAACCGCCCCGACTGCTTCAGCATAGTCGGTCTTGCGCGTGAAACAGCCGCAACTTTCCGCCTGCCTTTTAAATATCCCGAAATAAAGGTCGAGGAAAAAGGCAGCGGCAACACCGCCGATATGATAAGCGTTGAAATAAAGAACCCCGAGCTTTGCCCGCGGTATATCGCGCGCGCAGTCAAAAACGTCAAAATAGAGCCGTCGCCGCTTTGGTTAAGGCATAGGCTCACGGCAGCGGGCGTTCGCCCGATAAACAACATAGTCGATATAACCAACTATGTTATGCTTGAAATGGGGCAGCCCATGCACGCCTTTGATATAGATACCATTGCCGACAGAAAAATTATAGTGCGCAATGCGAACGAAGGCGAGAAAATAGTTACCCTTGACGGCCAGGAACGCGCGCTCGACCCGTCCATGCTCGTTATCTCCGACCCCGAAAAGGCTGTTGCCGTTGCGGGCGTTATGGGCGGTGAAAATTCAAAAATAACCGAGGGCGCAGAGGCGATATTGTTTGAAAGCGCCAACTTCAACGGACCGAATGTGCGTGTGACCGCAAAAAAACTTGGGCTGAGAACGGATGCATCCGCCAAATACGAAAAAGGGCTTGACCCGAATCTTGCGCTTGACGCCGTAAACCGCGCAGTCCAGCTGGTGGAACTGCTTGGCTGCGGCGAAGTCTGCCCAGGTATGGTCGACTGCTACCCCAATGTACGAAACGAAAGAACGCTCGAATATTCGCCCGAAAGCATAAACAAGCTGCTCGGTACGAATATTTCGTACGACGAAATGACGGATATATTCAAGCTCATAGAGGTCAAGGCGGACGGCAGCAAAGCCGTTATACCGACTTTCCGCCCCGACCTTGAAGCCGAAGCCGACCTCGCCGAAGAGATAGCGCGGTTCTATGGTTACGATAAAATAGAAACAACGCTCGCATCGGGTACTCCGACGGTCGGCAAAAAGAGTTTTTCGCAGCATATAGAGGATATTATCAAAAATACGATGGTGTCCATGGGGCTTTGCGAGGCTATGAATTTCAGTTTTGAAAGCCCGAAGGTATTTGACAAGCTGAGTATACCGAAAGACAGCCCGCTCAGAGATACCGTTAAAATATCAAATCCGCTCGGCGAGGATTTCAGCATAATGCGTACCGTTACATTAAACGGTATGCTGACGAGCCTTGCGACCAATTTCAAACGCCACAGGAACGAGGGCGCGGGACTTTTTGAGATAGGAAAGGTATATCTGCCAAAGGCGCTGCCGCTGACGGAATTGCCCGACGAGCTGCCAAAACTGACAATAGGTATGTTCGGCGCAGGCGTTGATTTTTACACCTTAAAAGGCATAGTCGAGAGGCTGATAAGCGTTTTGGGCATAGAAAACGCCGAGTATTACACGAAAAACGACCTTGCGTATATGCACCCCGGAAGGCTTGCGGGCGTTAATATCGGCAAGAGCTGTCTTGGATATTTGGGTCAACTGCACCCCGAAACAGCCGAAAATTACGATATTGAAACGGAAGTGTATATTGCCGTTTTGGATATAAATACTTTGGTCGAAAACGCAAACTTTGAGCATGTATACAAGCCGCTTTCGAAGTTCCCGTCTGCCGAAAGGGATATAGCGATGCTTGTTAAGGACGAAGTGACCGTAAAGGCTATTGAAGATGTGATAAAGGCGAAGGGCGGCAAGAATTTGGAGAGTGCCAAGCTGTTTGATGTTTACAAGGGCAAGCAGATAGGCGAGGGGCTGAAGTCGATAGCGTATAATATCGTTTTCCGCGCGCCGGACAAGACGCTTACCGAGGATGTTGTAAATTCGCTTATGAGCAAGATAGTGTCCGAGCTGGAAAGCAAGCTGGGAGCAAAACTGAGGGATTGATGTTATTTTATGGGGCGTTGCCCCATACCCCACAAGCCTTTTGAAAAAGTCTTGGTGAAAACTTTTATTTGACCCCTAAAGGGTACCCCTTTAGGGGTTGTTTTATTTTCATGTTATTTGTGCGAGCATACTTTAAAATTTTGGGGCTAAGCCCCTTATCCGTGTGAGCTTTTTGCTTAGACTTCAGAAAAAAGCGGGCGGGGTATGGGGCAGCACCCCATTTATTATTCCCCTTTTTTTGTTACCCGGTATATGACCTCCATCCATTTATCCACATCAATAGGCTTGGCAATATGGTCATTCATACCGCACTCCAGCGCCTGTCTTCTGTCCTCGTCAAAAGCGTTTGCCGTCATGGCGATAATAGGCACACCGGCTACTTTCTTGTTCTTTAACGCCCTTATAGCCTTTGTGGCGTCATATCCGTTCATATTTGGCATTTGTATATCCATAAGCACCAAAGAATAGTACCCCGGCTCCGACTTCTTCACCATCTTCACAGCGGCGTTTCCGTCCACAGCCTCTTCCACGGTAAACCCTTTTGCTCTAAGCAAGGTCGACGCTATTTCTCTGTTCAGCTCGTTGTCCTCCACAAGCAGCAACCGCATATAACGGTTTTTTTCGTCGGCTTCGGGCTGCTTGACTTCTTCCTCTTTTTTAACACCATTACCAGTAGCACTGATAAGTATATCCCGCAGTTCCGAAAGAAAGATCGGCTTGTTGCAAAACGCCGTTACCCCGGCTTCCTTCGCCTCGTCCTCAATACTTGTCCAGTCATAGGCGGTCACAATTATTATAGGCGTTTCATCGCCTATGACCGCGCGTATCTGACGCACGACCTCAATACCGCTAAGGTCCGGCATAAGCCAGTCAATTATATAAACGTGATAATCGTCGCCCATTTCATGCGCCTGCTTTGCATGAAGTACGGCTTCTTTTCCGTGAAGCACCCAGTCCGGACGCATACCAATCTGCCTTAACATCTTTGATACGCTGTCACAAGTGGTGAAATTGTCGTCTGCGACAAGAGCGTGCAGCCCCTGTAACTGACTTATAACTTCCACCTTCTGTTTGTCCGAGCATAAACGGAAGTCAAGATCTACCGTAAACTCCGTACCCTTGCCCTGCTGCGACTTTACCTCTATACTTCCTCCCAAAGCGTCGACTATGTTCTTTGTTATCGCCATACCGAGTCCCGTACCCTGTATACCGCTTGCAGTGGTGTTTTTTTCCCTTTCAAACGGTTCAAAGATATGCTCTATAAATTCGGGACTCATACCTATGCCCGTGTCCTTCACGGTTATTTCATAAGACGCATAACCGCTTGGGGCGTTGCGCTTTTGCTGTATAGCCATTGCAACCGTGCCGCCTGCCGGCGTAAACTTTATCGCATTTGACAAAAGATTCAACAACACCTGATTTACATGCAGCTTGTCACAGTATATGTTCTCGTCCGTAACATCTACGGTATCCATATAAAAATTAAGCTGCTTGCTCTGCATCTGCGTCTGTAAAATATTTCGCAAGTCCCTGAAAATATCGGATATTGAACACTCTTTTTCCTCTATGTTCAGTTTGCCCGATTCTATACGGCTCATATCCAGCACATCGTTTATAAGCGAAAGCATATGATTGCTTGACGAAAGTATTTTTTTAAGATACTCCCGTATGCGTTCCTTGTCATCAAGATTGGTCTGTACAAGCGTGGTATAGCCTATTATGGCATTCATAGGCGTTCGTATATCGTGTGACATATTTGAAAGGAAAAGACTTTTTGCCCTGTCGGCTGCCTCCGCCTTTCTGAGTTTTTCTTTGAGTACAGCCTGCTGAACGGCTTGTTCCGCAACAAGTTTTGCGTTTTGCTTCACCCACTTGTAGTATATGAGTATCACCACCGCCAGAACTACGCCCAAATACAAATATATCTTTCTTATTGCATAAACATTGGCAAACGCCTCTTTTTCGGGTACGGAAACCGTTATCGCCCAGTCGTTTATGCCTGCCGGACCGTAATACATATACTGCCAGCCGTCCGTACTGTCCGTTCTGAATATAACATAGCCCGTTTTAAGGTCAAGTATCTGGGCAACATAGTCGTCCCAGCTCAGTTTTCCCTTTGTTTCACGCTCAGACGCAGGATAATCTTCTATATTCAACAGTTCGTCATGCCATGTGTCAAGCAAAAAATCCCCCGTTTTCGTATCAAGTATATATACGTCCGCAGAGGCGTTGTATATATTATCGATATTAAGGCTGCCTTCCAAATCTTTAAGCTCCGTCACACCGAAAAGCAGAGCCGCCGTCTTTCCGTCCTGAACGATAGGCACAAAGTGCCGCAGTATGGGCATACCCGTCATAATATTGTATGTACGCCCCGTAATATGCTCGCCTTTGGCTGCCTCTTCTTTAAAAGAAAGGTCGAGTCGGTCGGCGGACACTATCGAACCATCCGTTGAAATGACCGTATCGTCTGCCATGATAACGCGCATATGCATGGTTTCAAGTATAGGCTCGACAGCCTTCATGGCAGATATGGTAGACTCGGCATCAAAGTTGTTTGCCTCGGACAGCATCTTTGCCGTGGCGTTAAGTATGTTGCTGTCACGCTTCAATTTTGACATTACCTCTTCTTTAACGGTATTTACGCCTTCCTCCATACGCCTGAGAGAACGCTGCTTTAAAACCTCGTT
Organism: uncultured Clostridia bacterium; assembly: GCA_947629215.1. Lineage (GTDB taxonomy): Bacteria > Bacillota > Clostridia > Lachnospirales > CAG-274 > RGIG4310. The sequence continues at coordinate 4,809 of CANRCU010000070.1, read as the reverse complement.
TATGCATAAAAACGAAACCGCAAGCAGACTGACTATAACGATTATAACTATGCCCGTAGCCATAAGGCTACGGTCAAAATTCATTTGTTTCGTTGTTTTGGTGCTTTCTTCCATATATATTCCTCCGAATTTTGCAAAACCGAAATTTTGCTCCGTCATATATATTATTTTAACATATACCGCCGAATATTTCCACACATAATTATAATTTTAAACAATTTTTTTGCCGAAGCAACCGAAAATTACAAATTGCCACTTGTTTTGACACTGTACACTGTGGTAAAATAAATATATATATTCTAAGGAGTGACCGCCATGTTTGATTTTAAAAAAGAGGTCAACAGATTCCGCCCCATGACAGAGGTGGAAGAGCTTGAAAATACAGAGCTTGAAAGCGAGGTACAGGACGTGATGGATCTTTTGCGTACCGTCGTATCCGAACCAAAGGCAAAGAAAAAGAAGGAGCAGGATAAATGATTTGCCCTAATTGCCAGACAGAAACAAACAGCGCGGAACGCTGCCCTTCGTGCGGTATCCGACTTGCGCCGTGGCGCTATGCGGCAGCCGTTTCCGCCAAATATTACAACAGGGCTTTAAGGCTTGCGCAGGAACGTGACCTCAGCGGCGCCATTGACGATTTGAGAAAAAGCCTTTCCTATAACAAAAAAAATATACAGGCGCGCAACCTGCTCGGTTTGGTCTATTTTGAAACGGGAGATATTTCAAGCGCATTGGTGCAGTGGGTGCTGAGTATAAACATTATGCCCGATAAAAACCTTGCCGGCGAATACCTTGCCGGTTACGAGCGGAACACCCGTGAAACGGTTCGCCTTGAAAAAAGCATAAAACTCTATAACGAGGCTCTTAAAGCCATACACGAAAATAACGAGGATATGGCGGTCATCAGCCTTAAAAAAGCGCTTGATCTGAATCCGCGCTTTATAGAGGCGAACAATATGCTTGCACTCTGCTATATAATGGACGGGAAAGAGTCGCTTGCGGTCGATGTTATAAACGCCGTTCTCAAACAGGATATAAACAACGAAAAGGCAATAGGCTATTACCGTGAATTATACCCCGATAAAAACCGCCCCGTGCCAAAAAACTACGGCAGCGATCCCCGAAATTCGGCTTATTATATGCCTCAGATGGCTGTAAGCCGCTATAACAGGCGCGCCGTCAAGCCAAGACCCGTGCTGCCCGTCTTTTTTATAGGCTTTATCTGCGCAGCCGTTATTATAAGCCTGCTTGCAATACCACAGATACTGGAGATAAAAGACAGCGAATACAAGGCGGAAGTCAGCCGCTATAACGAACTCAAGCACGAGTTTGACGAGCTTTCCGCAAAATACAACGACACAGCCGCAAGTCTTAGCCGCCAACAGACACGATCCGACTTGCCTTTGCAAGACAGAGTAAAGCAGATAAACAACGCCGAGACCCTTTATAAAAGCGATAAAGCGACCGAGGCGGCAATGATACTTGTCAACCTTGACACAAGCGATTTTACCGCCGAGATCATGGAGCAGTATAATAAAGAAAAACAGCTTATACTGCCGCTTGCGGCGGAACAATTTTACATAAGTGGCAAACAGCAGGCAGAAAGCGGCGACACCGCCAATGCAAAAACGCTTTTTAACCAGTGTCTGAAATGCTGCTCGGAAGGTGACGAAATAAGGTATTCCGCGCTTTATCAACTCGGCAAGATAGCCATAGACGAGGGCGACGAACAGACCGCAAGGAACTGCTATATAGAGGTCGCTCAGCGCCATCCCGTACAGTCCGTTAAAAACGAAGCCAAAAGATACCTTGAAGAACACAATATCTGATACGAAATGAACGAATTTTATCTTATATCTCAAAAAAATATTTCAAATTTTGGCGTGGTGCGTGTTTTTGAGCATAAAAACGGCAGCCACGCCGTTTGCGTGGACAACGGCGACAACAACTGCGTTTTTGCGCTTTGTTTCGATACGCCCGTCCTTGATAATACGGGCATACCGCATATACTTGAACACTGCGTTTTCTGCGGTTCAAAAAAATATCCCGTAAAAGACGCTTATGCTTTTTTGGTGAACAATGTTTCACACACCTATCTTAACGCCATAACTTTTCCGCATAAGACCGTATATGCGGCTGCCTCGCTTGACAACAAGGCGTTGGCGCTGATGGCTGATGTCTGCTTTGACGCCGCTTTTGAGCCGCTTTTGGAAGAAGGCGCTTTTTTGCAGGAAAAGGGCGTTGTATACAGCGAAATGTCGGGGCTTTTTTCCGATATTGAAAAAGCGGCGGAATTACGGCTGTCTGCGCCCTTTTACAGCGCAGGTCTGCCAGAATATATCCCCGATGCAAGTTACGGGGCAATGCTTGATTATCACAAAAAATACTATACGCCGTCAAACTGTACCCTTTATATTTACGGAAATATCGAAAAAGAACCGTATCTCAAGATGTTGAGCGCTTGTTTTAAAGAGGGATATGTTCCGCCAAAGCCTGATTTTTCATACGCAGAAAAACACATAAAAATTCCGTATGACTGCAAAACGGCTGTTTTTCCGCTTTGCCCCACAAGCGATTTCGTTAAAACGGCGGCTTACGAGATAATTGTTTCGGCGCTTAAAAACGCCTGCCCCGAATGTTCTTTGGCATTTAATGCCGACGGCTCGGCGGCTTATTGCGTTGTGAACGGAAATGCCGATCAAGTCCGTAAAAAAGCCGAATATCTGTCGGTTTCTCCCGAGGACATCGCCAAATTAAAATTTTATTTGCAAAACGAAGATTTCGGTTACAAGCCAAAAGGTCTGTTTTGGGGGCTGAAACTGTTTTTTGCCGAATTGGATACAAACAGTGTCGATATTGAATATATTTTTGAAAAACTGCAAAACACAGATTTCGCTCTGCTTGCAAAAAAAGCCTTTTCGGGCGGCATATACGGCGTTTTTGAGGCTGAAAAAAAGCCGACCTACCGTGTGACGCAGACAAAACAGCTTGAAGAATACCAAAAAAGACCCGAAAAAAAACTTCGGCTCGCTTTGCCCGCGTCTGCCGTCATTTTGCCAAAGGCTCCGAAAATATACGACAGACTTGCTTTTTGCCCGCTTGAAAACAGGGGTATCATATATATGACGCTTGCTTTTGTGTTGGATATGCCCTTTGAGATATTGCGGCAGACGGGTGTCGTTTTGCAGGAATACAACACAAAACTGCCCGAAACGAATATCTCTTTTGAAGATATAGGCAAACCCTGCGTATTGATAAACGCAGGCTTTTTTGCCAAAGATATTGAAAAAGCCGTATACGGGCTGAACAGCATTTTCAGCGCCGAAAAAACGCATAAAAAAGAAACTTTCCGTCCCGAAAAATATACGGAACTGCTTGCGCTTTCGGGCATAGAAAAAAACGCTTTTATACTGCGTTCCGCAAACGAAGCCGAAAATGCGGATATTAAAACGGTGCAAAAAAATCTTTTCCGCAAAAACAACCTCTATGCCGCCGTAAGCTGCCATAAAGACGAGCTTTCAAAGGCAAAATATATAATAGACGCACTCTCGCTCTACAGCGGCGCAAACGGCGCGGACTTGCCGTTTAAAATAGATTTTTCGCCCGAAATAAAGAAAATACACAGTGATGTCAATACAATAAGCTGCGCATTTATACCGAACGGCAGCCGCTCCGCTGCCATACTTGCGGCGGAGATACTGAAAAACACCTACCTTTGGGAAAATGTTCGCAATAACGGCGCCTACGGTTGCAATTGTACCGTAACGCCAAGCGGAGATCTCTGTATAACTTCTTTTCGGGATAAAAATTTTGACACGACAATAGAGAGTATAAAACGCTGCGGCGATTTTCTGAAAACCGTCAAAGACCCGATCGCATATAAAACAATGTGCAAAAATGCAATTTACAGACCTTTCGGTCACGCTGCCGAAAACCTACGTTCGTTAAGAATGATGAACGAAACAACGCCCGATATAGATAAAGTCACCGTTTCGGAACTGTATGACTTGCTGAATGACAGACCGCGGATAGCGGCTTTGCGCGGGAGCTGAATTTTCCGTCCTTTTTTCCGCATTTGCCGCTCATGCAAAAAAGTTAAAATTTTTGCAGTTTTCCCCAATAAGACACAAAAAAATTCACAAATTTTTATTTATTTTTTAATTTATATTGCTTTTTTTTTAAAAATATTGTAACATAATATATAAGTAAATTTATGTGCTAAAATGCTTGCGCTATTAATAATTTATAGATAAGCACAAGGCGCAAAAAAATAAGAAAGGGGCGTTCAATAAATGAGTCTTCACACCTTTAAACGAGGCATTCATCCGCCCGATGGCAAGGCGCAGACAAACACCAAGCCTATCGAGATACTTATGCCCAAAGAAGGCGCGGACATGGTGTTCCCGTTGAGCCAGCATATAGGCGCACCGTGCGAACCCATCGTCAAAAAAGGCGACCGTGTCCTTTTAGGTCAGAAAATAGCGGAAGCAACTGCCTTTGTCTGTTCACCTATCCATTCATCCGTATCCGGTACGGTCAAGGACATAAAGCCCATGCTTACACCGTCGGGGGCAATGGTCAAATCAATAATAATCACAAACGACGGCAAATTTGAGGAAGATCCCTCCATCGGCAAAGAAACCGACGAAAATGACTATTCCTCACTCTCCCGTGAAGAGATTTTGGACAAAGTCAAAAACGCCGGTATAGTCGGTCTTGGCGGCGCAGGTTTCCCGACGCATATAAAACTTAATCCGCCTCCCGGTCAGAAGATAGATACAATAATCGTCAACTCTGCCGAGTGTGAGC
>CANRCU010000069.1 GCA_947629215.1 uncultured Clostridia bacterium | reverse complement strand
GAAGAAACAGAGCCGGAAAGCAGTGAAGAAATCACCGAGGCGGAGGAAACAACACAGTCTGCCGAGGGAAACGAAAATACAGAAGATACCGCCGACGGCGAGTTTGAAGAAATAAACGAAATACCGGGTTATTTTTGCAATGACGTATTGTATTTTGAACAGCCTATGGACGATAACGGAAGTCCTATAAAACTCAGCGAAAAAACAACTTATGATGAGTTGATGCAGCTTATCGGTTCAAGCTATGCGGCAGACGGTATAACGGCTGATTATGTTGTTACGGCATCGGAAGAGAGTATCCGTGGCGGCAAACGTCTGATCTATATTTTGGATAATGAAAAAATGGCGGAGTATATGAAAAATATCTTTAATATGACAGGGGTATATTTAGGCGAAGACAGCAGTTTTGCTATCAATTATTCCAATATAAGCGCGGATATAAGTAAGGACGGTATGCTTACGGGATATACTTTTACAGTAAACTCGACTATAACCGAAGAAGCGGGTGAAACGGAATTCAGATATAATGCTGCAAGCGCGTTCACGGATATAAATAAAACGGAAGTTACGGCAAAAACAGATGAAGAGCTTGCCGAATATATAGATGAAGAAGAGTATTATAATCAAATGTACGGTACCGTTGAGGACAGCGGTGATGTCACAGCCGAAACGGAAACCGAAGGCAGCGATACTTCCGAAACCGAAAGTACAGCCGAAAGCAGTGATGCTGCCGAAACGGAAAATGCCGATGAAAATACAACCGAATAACGATCCGTTGGTGCAGTAATACGGAGAATGCAAAAGCACCGAAAAATTGCAAATGGAGGTAAAAATGAGTACACGTTATAATTTTAAGGAAATCGAAAGCAAATGGCGCAAAATATGGGAAGAAAACCCCGTAAATCCGCACGATACAGATAAACCTAAATATTACTGTCTGGATATGTTCCCGTATCCGTCGGGCAACGGTCTGCACGTTGGTCACTGGAGAGGTTATGTTCTGTCCGATGTCGTGAGCCGTTATAAGATATTGCAGGGCTATGAGATACTGCACCCCATGGGTTGGGATGCATTCGGTCTGCCCGCCGAGAACTTTGCCATAAAAACAGGTACTCATCCTGCAGAAACAACAAAGAAAAGTATAGCCAACATAAAACGTCAGGTCAAAGAGATAAGCGCTGTTTACGACTGGGACAGAGAGGTCAATACCACAGACCCCGATTATTATAAGTGGACACAGTGGATATTTGTGCAGATGTACAAAAAGGGTCTGGCATATGAAAAAGAAATGCCGCTGAACTGGTGTCCGAACTGTAAATGTGTGCTTGCAAACGAAGAGGCAACAAACGGTGTCTGCGATCGCTGCGGCTCACCCGTTACAAAGAAAAATCTTCGTCAGTGGATGCTTGGTATAACCAAATATGCCGAAAGACTGCTCAACGACCTTCAAGACCTTGATTGGCCCGAAAAGGTCAAGAAAATGCAGACCGACTGGATAGGCAAAAGTTATGGCGCCGAGGTCGATTTTGCCATAAAGGATACGGACAAAAAGATAACGGTCTATACCACACGTCCAGATACCCTTTACGGCGCTACTTTTATGGTGCTTGCTCCGGAGCATGAGATAGTTCCCGAAATAACGACAGCCGAACAGAAAGATGCCGTAGAAAAATATGTTTATGCCGCAAGTACAAAGAGTAATGTGTCACGTATGACCGATAAGGAAAAAACAGGCGTGTTTACAGGCGCTTACGGTATAAATCCGTTAAACGGCGCACTTGTGCCTATATGGGTGTCCGACTATGTTCTTGCCGATTACGGTACGGGTGCTATTATGTGTGTTCCCGCGCATGATGACCGTGACTTTGAATTTGCCAAAAAATTCGGTCTTCCGATAATACAGGTCATAAGCAAAGACGGTAAAGAGGATGAGGAGCTTACTCAGGCTTATACAGAACCGGGAATAATGATAAATTCGGGCGAACTCAACGGTATGAAAAGTGAGGACGCTAAGGCAAAAATGCCCGAATATGTTGAAAAACAGGGCTTCGGCAAAAAGACGGTCAATTATAAACTGCGTGACTGGGTATTCTCGCGTCAGCGTTATTGGGGCGAGCCTATACCGCTCGTGCATTGCGAAAAATGCGGTATAGTACCTGTTCCCGAGGAGCAGCTGCCCGTAGAGCTGCCAAATGTGGAAAGCTATCAGCCGACGGAAACCGGCGAATCTCCTCTTGCATCAATAGAAGAATGGGTAAACACAACTTGCCCATGCTGCGGCGGTCCCGCAAAAAGAGAAACTAACACAATGCCTCAGTGGGCAGGTTCGTCATGGTATTTCCTGCGTTACTGCGACAATCATAACGATAAAGAGCTTGCAAGCAAAGAGGCTCTTAAAAAGTGGATGCCTGTTGATCTGTATGTAGGCGGTGTGGAACATGCTGTGCTGCATCTGCTTTATGCGCGTTTCTATACCAAGTTTTTGTATGATATAGGTGCTGTTGATTTTGAAGAACCGTTCAAACGTCTTTTCAACCAGGGTATGATATGCAAAAAGAACGAAGAAGACGGAAAATTATACAAAATGAGCAAGAATAAAGGCAATGTCGTATCGCCCGACGAAACGGTCGAGAAATACGGCTGCGATTCGCTCAGAATGTACGAATTGTTTATAGGACCTCCCGAGCTGGACAGCGAATGGGACGACAGCGGTATTGACGGTGTGTTCCGTTATCTTAATAAAATATGGAAATTTGTTGACGAGAATAAGGATAAGACCATTGCTGCCACAAGCGAGATAGAGCAGATACGTCACAAAATGATATATGAGATAACCAACAGACTTGAGGCTTTGACGATGAATACGGTCGTTTCGGGCTTTATGGAGTTCACTAACAAGCTTATAAATGCGGTCAAAGCTGCCGGCGGCGTTGATATGGAAACACTTGAAACGATATGTATACTGCTTGCGCCGTTTACCCCTCATATCGCAGAAGAAATGTGGCAGAATATAGGTCATACCGAGAGCGTTTTCAAACAGAAGTGGCCCGAATATGACGAAAACAAAATGAAAGAGGACACTGTGGAAATAGCCGTTCAGATAAACGGTAAAGTAAAGACGACAATAAACATTGCAGCAGATTTCGATAAGGACAGCGCTATTGCAGCCGCAAAAGAAGCGCTCGGCACAAAACTGACGGGAACGATAGTGAAAGAGATATATGTTCCGGGCAGGATAGTTAATATTGTTGCAAAAAATTAAAAAGGATTTTTTATCAAACTCTAAGAAAAAATTTTAGGGGGTGTCGCAAAGCGACACCCCTTTTGAATGAAATGCAAGAATTTCATTCAGTTTTTTTACAATGAATAAAGAGGCTCGTGCCGACTGTTTGGTCGGTGCATAAAGTATCGCTAATTTCCTGCGGAAATAACGCTGGACCCGCTCTTTTCCTCGCTAAAAGCCGCACTACGTGCGTCTGCATTACTTTTTTGCGGTGCATAGAAATTAAATTCCGCCTGCGGATATTAGTCTGCCTGCGGTGTCGCTAAAACCCTTTGGGTTTTACGCTGACGACGCCAAAGTTACATAAAAGATTTTGCAAGTAACCTTAATCTAAAAATTTATTTTTTATCAAATAGTTCAGTTTTGCGGCAGCCCATCCTGTTTCTTCAATTTGAAAAAATATTTTACTGTTGTGTTGAGTTAAAATATTCTTCCAGGTTCGATGTTATCTTTTTTAACACAGCCTTTTTAAAATTTGTTCTGCATAAAAGGGAGTGGTAAATACATAATATACCGCCTAAAGAATAAAAAAGGGAAAATAATATGTCATTAAGCGTACTCGTTGCTTTAAAAAATCCAAAAACATTTGAAATGAAGAAAAGTACAAATACTGCCATAAATACAAACAAATAACTTTCAATATTGTTATTGGTCCAAGCTCCGTTTATTTGTATATTGCCCGGTTCATATTTGATTTTTGCAATAAAGGATATTCCCCAGGTTCCTCTATCCAATAAATAGTTACCGATTACAAGTTTATTTCTTTGCTCTTTATATTTTAGAGTATATCCTTCTTCTTTTTCTGTAATTTTTTTGAATCCCGCTATAAAATCCGAAATATTGCCTGTATAATCAAATTGGAAGCATACCTGTTTATTTTTCTTGTATTCGGAATAAATATCTTTTATGCTTAGTAATTCCATTGATTTTACCTCTGATTTACTGTTGAGTTAAAGTATTTTGATTACATCACCCGGTCAAAAGACCATCTTTTTCCGCCTTTTGAAATAAATGCTGAAGCTCTGTACCGAAAGGACCTTCCAGATCAACCGAAAGATATATATATTTTTTATCATAAAACAGAGTAACTGACCATTTTTGCGGAAGAAAACGCCGATTTTCATATAAGGCAAATTTTAATTTTTTTAATTCGGAATATTTATCTATCAAAACATAGTCAATTTCGTTTGGAGTTTCGGCATTTACGGTTTTGGTGTTGAATTGGTTTAATTTTATAATTTTATCAATATCGGTGTATTCAATTTTAGCAACGCAATAATGAGTTTTCCCGGAGTGATAAAAATTCAATTCTTTTACCTGAGTATTATCGGGTAATATAATACCGTAAGCATTAATTATTTCGGAAGAATGTCCTTCTGCATTTTGCATGGAAGTTTTGTTAAATACGCCAAGCGTTTGACCGACAATATAGTACGCTGCAAATAAAACTATAATTAACGCTGTTATAAATTTTATGGATTTTTTCTTGCTCATATGATCAGGTCGGTTTTTATATGTTATACCGAATATTTTTTTAATCTGTTTTCCATTTCGTCGTTTGCATAAATTTTGAAATAGTAACCGTTTTCGCGGCAGTCATTTTCTATTATCTCGCAATTTCCGTGTATAAGCTCTACCATGCTGCCTTCATTGTACGGTATAATTATTTCCATGCATTTTTTTTGAGTTCTTAGCCAATCGTCAAGCGCCGCGCACAATTTGTCAAGCCCTGTACCGTATTTTGCGGAAACAGGGATAGTCGCTATTGCCCGTGGGTCTGACGGTAAGGGCTTTTCGACATTTTCTTTATCGATCTTGTTATATACCGTTATAACGGGCTTATCACCACAGTTCAGCTTGTCAAGAGTCTGATAAACAACCTTCATCTGTTCGTCATGTCTTGGGTTTGAAACATCCAAAACGTGTATAAGAATGTGAGCGAACGACGCTTCCTCCAATGTGGCACGAAAGGCGTTTATAAGCCCGTGCGGAAGTTTTTGTATAAACCCGACGGTATCGGTAAAAAGATACTCTATACCGCTGTCAAGGGTCTTGCGGCGTGTAGTGGTATCAAGCGTTGCAAACAGTTTATCTTCCGCAAGAATATCCGAGCCGGTAAGAGTATTCAAAAGCGTTGATTTGCCCGCATTTGTATACCCTACCAGCGCAACCGTTGGTATACCGCTTGTACTGCGCTTTTCACGCATAACATCACGGTGACGGCGGATCTCTTTTAATTCCCTGTTCAGCTCCGAAATACGGTTATCTATATTTCTTCTGTCTATCTCAAGTTTTGTTTCGCCGGGACCGCGCGTTCCTATGCCGCCGCCGAGCCTGCTCATATATTTATACTGCCCGACAAGATGAGAAGAATTATATCTCAACTGCGCAAGTTCAACCTGTAATTTGCCTTCAGCCGATTTGGCGCGCTGCGCAAAAATGTCCAGAATAAGCAGAGTACGGTTCATTATTTTGGTGTCGAGCATTTCGGACATATTGCGTATCTGATTAGGGCTAAGCTCGTCGTCGCAGATTATGCCCGTTGCATCGGTCGCAGAGATATAATTTTTTAATTCTTCTATTTTACCTTTTCCGAGATAGTGTCCGCGGTGAACAGCTTCGCGGTTTTGTATCATTCTGCCCACAACTTCCGCGCCTGCGGTCTTTGCAAGCTCTTCCAGCTCGTCAAGGCAGTTTTCCGTATCAAATTCGTTCTGACCGTTGTCCACAGCCACAAGAATAACTCGTTCTTTGTTTTTTTCGGTCGGATAAAGCATAATTTCTCCCTATCAATAGTCTTTTGGACGGTCTTTGCGGAAACCGAAATAATAGCGAATAGCCTCGACTATCCTTTCGGCTGCAAATCCGTCGCCGAACGGGTTTTTGGCAGCAACCATTTTGTTATATTCTTCTTTATCGTCAAGCAATTGACAAGTCATATCAAAAATATTCTTTCGTTCAACGCCTGCAAGTTTCAATGTGCCTGCTTCAACGCCTTCGGGACGTTCCGTCACATTCCTCAGCACAAGCACGGGCTTGCCCATAGACGGTACTTCCTCCTGCAATCCGCCGCTGTCCGTAAGCACAAGATAACTGCGGCTCATAAGGTTATGCATATTTTCAATATCAACGGGGTCAATAAGATGAACACGCGGGTGATCGCCAAGTATACCGTATGCGACTTCCCTTACTGCCGGATTGAAATGTACGGCATAGACCACTTCGACATCTTCATACTTATTGACTACATCAAGTACGGCATTGCAGATATTTTTAAGCGGTTCGCCTAAATTTTCGCGGCGATGAGCCGTCATTGTTATAACACGTTTATTTTTGTAATCTATCTCGTTAAGGCAGGGTTCGTCAAAGGTAAATTCGTCTTTGATAGTGGTCTTTAAGCAGTCAACAGCCGTATTACCCGTAATAAAGATATTTTCGGGGTCTATATTTTCTTTTAATAAATGTTCTTTTGCAAGCTTAGTAGGCGCAAAATGCAGGTCTGCCAACGCACCCGTGAGCCGACGGTTCATTTCTTCGGGGAAGGGCTGCCATTTGTCATATGTTCTAAGCCCCGCTTCCACATGACCGAGTTTTACATTGCTGTAAAATGCTGCAAGAGCGGCTGCAAATGTCGTTGTTGTGTCGCCGTGTACAAGCACAAGATCGGGTCTTGCCTGTTCCATAACGTCTTCAAGCCCGGTCAGCGCCTTTGTGGTTATTTGTGTAAGCGTCTGACGCGGCGTCATGATATTAAGGTCATAGTAAGGCTTGATGTCAAATATTTCCAGTACCTGATCCAACATCTCACGGTGCTGCGCAGTAACGCAAACTATCTGATCGAAGTCCTTGTTGTTTTTCATTGCATTGATGAGCGGCGCCATTTTGGTCGCCTCGGGACGTGTGCCGAAAATGCTCATAACTTTGATTTTTTCCATAATTACACCTCTGAAAATTATATTAATAATATTTGCCTGTTTTTATAAACGGTTGCCGTGTGTCAGTCCACAATATAGTGTGCGCCTATGCTTTCGCTGCGATCCATTGCGGCTTTTGCTATAAGATACCCTGCCGTAAGCATATTGTATACCTCTATTTGTTCGTTTGTGGTCTTTGTAAGGTCGAGCGCAGCAAAGGTATCACAGCCCTTAGGTATGAATTGCTCAAACCAGTTAAGTATTTCGCCCATATGTGACCTGTGACGAACAATACCGACAAATTCCATCATTTTATTTTGTATTTCCGATTTTTCGGGCAGAATATCAACGGTATGTTCGGGCATGATATATTCAAAATCGGGCGCTTTTCTCTCGATTTCAAGAATATGCTCCGCAAGCAGTTTACCGAAAACGATGCCTTCCAAAAGAGAATTGCTTGCAAGTCTGTTTGCGCCGTGAACGCCCGTGCAGGCAACTTCACCCACGGCATACAGACCGTCTATATTGGTCACACCGCAAGGGGTAGCTTCAACACCGCCCATATGGAAATGCGCCCCGGGACCGACGGGAATAAGATTTTTTGTCAGATCGACACCGTGTGATTCACATATTTCGGTAACGGTAGGGAAACGTTCTTTAAAATCATGTATAGCGGAAATATCAAGATATATTTTTTCGCCTTTAAGATAATGCGCATAGACCTCTCTTGCAACCACATCTCTCGGCGCAAGGTCTTTCATGGGGTGAACACCCTCCATTATTTTATCCCCGTTTTCGTTTATAAGTATACCTCCGTCGCCTCGTACTGCCTCGGAAACAAGACCGTAGGCGTTGCCGTCAATGGTGAGCATTGTGGGGTGGAACTGTATAAACTCCAGATTTTTGAGTTTACAGCCGCCTCGGTACGCCATTGCCATACCGTCGCCCGTGATCGTGGTGTCGTTTGACGTGGACGGATAAAGCTGACCTATGCCCCCCGTTGCAAGTATGGTATGGTTGGCTTTGTAATGTTTGAGCGCGCCTGTCGGATCTCTTGTGATAACACCGTTGCATTTGCCGTCTTTTACACACAGATCAAGCGCCATTTCGTTTTTCATTATCGTGACGTTTTCGTTTATGTTTCTTAAAAGCTGTTCTACTACAAGCAGACCTGTTTTATCACCGCCTGCGTGGATAACACGGTTAAGGCTGTGCGCCGCTTCACGGCCAAACTGCAATTCCCCGTTTTCGTCCGTGTCAAACTTCATGCCGGTGTCTATAAATTCTTTTATAATATCCGGCGCTTTGGATACAAGCGTCATAACGGCTTCTTCGTCGTTCTGATAACAGCCTGCTGCCATTGTGTCCTTAAAATGCAGCCTGTAATCGTCCTCTTTTGACAGGGCAACGGATATGCCGCCCTGCGCAAGCGACGAATTACACGCCTTTTCAAGCCCCTTTGTCACAACGGTTATCTGCCTGCCCTCTTTGCAAAGTTTGCCTGCAACACTCAATGCGCCTATACCCGAGCCGATTATCAATATATCCGCATCGATCATTTTATCTGCCATAATTATACCCCTTCCCGACAATGCTGCCGAATGTTTTGTCAAAAATATTTGTACTCCGCTGTGTACTCATAATCGACGGTTCCCGACCGTAACAGTATTCTCCCGCCGCCTAAGAGGCGAAGTCTTACTTGGTCGATAAAATATCTACATAAAAAATTTTTATTATTAATAATTATATAACATAGACACAAAATTATCAAGTACGACAATATAAATTTTTTATTAATTATAAGGCGGTGTTTGGATTGAATGAAAAAGAATTTTTGCTTGCTCTTATCAACGATGAAAGAAATTCGGCATTATTTTATGCATATCTTTCAACGCTTGCGGAAAGCGGTGAAATAAAGCCGGCGCTTGAAAATATTGCCCTTGAATGCGGTATGGGTGTGAACAGATTGCTCGGATATTGCAAAACTGCGGGTATTGAGCCAAACAATGATTTTGGGGATATAGAGAAAAATATCTCCGTAGGCGACGGTATAAAGTGGGCTGTGGAGGTCGAAAACAAAAGTATAGAAAGGCTTGAATCATTTAAAAACCGTGTTCCATACAAGCATATATACTCAAATAAGAAAAAAAGATTATTAAAATTGAAAAGATGCACAAAAATAATTGACCTTTAATGTTTAAAGTGCTAATATAAATAAGAGAACTGATTTCAAGTAAACTTTACAAGGGGGAGAAGCTCTATGAAAAAAAAGATGACTGCCGCTGTGTTTATGGCTGTGATTTTTGCGCAAAACGCCTTTGCTGCCGATATTACGGTCAAGATAAACGGTTCGGCAATAAATTTTGATGATTATGACGATGCAAGACCCTATATATCGGACGACCGTGTAATGATACCCGTCCGCGCCGTTGCCGAAAACATGGGTGCCGATGTATGGTGGAATGCAAAGACATACGAGGTTTCGGTCAATGACAATATCGTTTTTCAGATAGGCAAACGCTATGCTTATATAAATGACGAACCCGTAGAGCTTGATACTCCCGCTGTCATACGTGACGACCG
>CANRCU010000068.1 GCA_947629215.1 uncultured Clostridia bacterium | reverse complement strand
AAAGTCAGACGAACAGGCAGCCTTTTTATGATAAACGCAGGAAGATCCTTGCAATCGCGACCCCATTGTTTTTCGGTGTAACCTTTGACCAATTTTTCGTAAATATCGCGACCGACAAGTGAGATCGCCTGTTCTTCAAGATTTTTAGGCTCGCCAATAATTTCCCTGCGTTGCTCAGCAATTTTTGCAGCGGCTTCCTCCGGCGTTACAACGCCCCACATTTTGTTAAAGGTGTACATATTAAAAGGCATAGAGTACAGCTCACCTTTGTAATTTGCCACCGGTGAATTTGTAAAGCGATTAAATTCTGCAAAACGATTTACATACTCCCAGACAGTTTTATTGTTCGTATGGAAAATGTGCGCGCCGTATTTATGTACGTTTATGCCCTCGATTTTTTCGGTGTAAATGTTGCCGCCGATGTGGGAGCGTTTGTCGATTACGAGGACTTTTTTGCCTGCGGCGTGGACTTGTTGAGCGAATACTGTGCCGTATAAACCGGTGCCTACTACTAAATAGTCATATTGCATTATTTTTTCTCCTAACATATGTATTTTACTTTGCACTTTTTTAAAATTATACTGATTGTCAATGCAATTGAAAAAGTAATAATAATTCTGCTGAAATAAAGCGTTGCGGAGCCTATGTTCGTATTAAATACTACGTCTCCGAATTGTCCGACTGCAACATTCAAAATAACATAATTCCATGTATCAGAATAAAGATACAGTCCAAATGAATTTGCTCTTATGGCTTTAAATAATGACCATTCTGTGATTTCTGTTTTTGATAAGAAATAACTTAATGAATAAACAATATAACAGCCTATAGCTGCGCAAATATATCCGACAAGTTTTTCAAGGGCAGAGTACATTACTGATACATCTGCCATATTCGAAACAAATTTCTTTAGTATGCCTGCGCATAAAAATATGATAATAAAAATAATAAATGATTCGTGGTGTTCTTCCAGACTTTTATTAACATTGCTTCTGTGCTCTTCAAAGCAATATCCTACATAAAACCAAAAAAGATAACATAGACCTTCTTTTATTGCAGATATAGGAATGCCAATATCTGAACTAACAAAAGAAATAATAAACATTATAAAAAGTATAATGTTTGAGTTTATATTGACATATTTGATTGTAAAATATGTAAGTATAAAAATTATGAATAATGCAGGCAAAAACCAAAGGTGTGTATTTCCCTGAACAAGTACTTGTCCTAAAAAACAATCACGAATCACATTTGGAGACGTATTATAATATCCACTTAAATATTTGATCGGAATCTGATATAATATTGTCACAATGAAAAATGGTATAATAAGCTTAGAAAATTTTTTTCTAATAAGCTTACTGCAGGATGTTACCCCCCCATTTGACACATTTTGGTAACTGTATAATGCACCGCTCAGAGCCATGTACAAAGGCATATGAAAAAGATATATCGCGGCTGTAAATGCATCTATAAGTTTATAAAAAAAGCAAAAACCGGATTCGGTATAAACGGAATAGTCACAACCGCCGTATGGGGTAATTATTTTGTAATATGTACAATGTCCGATTATTACGAAAAGTGTTACAATAACACGGAGGATGTCATATTCACAAATTTGATGTCTTTCACCTTTGAAGTTGTTGCCTTTCTCCATTTCTATTTCACCTTTCTTAATGTCAAAAATTGATCTATAATAGATAGTCATTATATTATTAATACTCTTCACTTATTTCAACAATACTTTCAATCGGTTAAGAATCCCGTATTTTTTTTCAAAAGCAATTAGAAAAACTATATTTGGCAACAAGACGCATACAATACATTTAACTATAAATGTAATTATACCTTGGTTATGAATTAGTGATACGGTTAAATATGTTATAGATCCTACCGCTATCACTAACACGCTTCCGCTTAACACTGTTTTTATATATTCCTTCATCCCGTTCTTAAAATAGTCCTTGAATAATACCTTTGTTACCCACGGATATGAGATACACAAGTATGAAAACAATGTCGCAAATACTACCCCATTCAACCCAAAGATATTTACCAACATTATATTTCCCACGATATTAAATATCGAAACAATATATGGACGCCAAAAATCCGATGTCCACATTCCGGCAGCATCTCTGTATAGAATGAGAACATCTACCATCTTCCAGACATAGAAATATATTCCAAGAATTACACCTGTTGCCGTGGGAAGCAAATATTCGCTGCCGAGCCAAAGAACTATAAAAGGTTTAAACAAACAGATCATGCAAATCGAACACCATCCTGCAAGCCACATGGTTATAACGGTTATTGTTTTGAAGTCGCTGTAATTCTTTTTAACACTTTCCGTTACAATACTGTTCCCTACACTCGGACGAATAGCATTGAAGTATATTATGAAAAATCCAACAAGTGCATTAATGATATAATAATAATTATTATACAGGGCAACTGACGTAAGACCAAGCGCAGCAGAAATTACAATATTATCCGCAGACAAAATAATAGTTCCGCTGATCTTATGTCCTATCAATGCTCTTACATTTTTGTATATTTCTTTCAACTCCGATTTATCAATAGAACCGGTGCATCGATATTCAGGATAAATCTTATTAACTATTGCAGAACGTATAAGATTAACAGCAAAAGTGCATACAGGCATTATTATAATATATGCCATAAAATTTTTCAAAGTAATCAATACAATAATTTGAACAGCATACATTATAAAATTAACGCAAGTCAGAATATTAGAATTAATATCTTCCCTTTGAATAGCCGTAAGCAAAGCGCTTTTATATGAAAAGGCAAAATAACTTATGACGGAATTAAGCAAAAAAATCAAATACAACACATAGATATTCAAATCGTCCGGGCAATCTCCGCGAACAAGAAAATTCAAAAACGGCATCAATAGCAGTCCTGCACCAAGGATAAATATTCCTACAAAAATGAATACCTTACGATATAGATTGAGAAGCGCCGAAACCTTTTTAACATTCTTTTCTGCTATAGGCTTATACATGCTATAGACCATCGCGCTTCCGAAACCTAATTCACTTATGCTCAAAACCATTAGTATCGATGAAAACAGGCTGTTTATTCCTGCATATTCTATGCCAATCTCTTTGATTATGATAGTTCGGATTATGAACGGAAACAACAAACTAACAATTTTGCTTATTCCGCCCGCAATAATATTGCGAGTGGCATTTTTCAGACGTCCGTCCGGCATTATAACACCTCTGTTATATAAAAATTTTATATTTCAAGTACCTGTTCTTTTGTAATTATATATGTTATATTATTGTAAATTTCCTCGGATAAAATCTATAGTTATTTCTATTCCTTCTTCAAAACTTACCTGCGGTTTCCACCCCGTATCCGATGTAAGCGATTCAATATCTGCGCATATATTCATGACTGCATTTTCAGGGTATGGAATATCACCAAATCCTAATTGAATATTTTTGTCTATTTTATCTCTCATTATCTCGATATACTCCTTTAGCGGACGTTTAATTCCCAATTACATAAAGCTCCTTACCGTTCTTTCAAAGCCTTCTTTTATACCAAATTTCGGATTCCAACCCATTGCCTTAAGTTTATCTGTACTCACCATTGCAGATCTTTTTTCAGGACTGGAACAATATCCCACCTGATTTCTTACTTGATATACAACTTTCAGATTCAGATCCGGGAACATTCCCACCAAGGTCTCTGCAAGCTCGGATATGCTCACAGCAGCATTTGCAATATTATAACTCTCTCCAATTTTTCCGTTTATAAGGATCACAAACAATGCTGCGACTGTATCTGTAATGTATGTAAATAATCGCTTGTCAGCGCCGGTTCCCTTGATAACAATGTTTTCACGCTTAATTATGTTTCTTACAAATTCAGAAAAAACGCGCGAGTCGTTTTTTATATCCATCGTAGGGCCATATGTATGGTGAATTCTCGCGGACATGACCTTTATACCATATTCAACCGAATAAGCGTGACATAATGCCTCGGCACATCTTTTACTTTCGCCATATACATTTCCCAAAGAAAGAAAATTCATCCTGCCATAATCTTCCTCTGTTATTACCATATTGGTTTCAAATGACCCGTACACAGAACCCGAGCTTAAAAATACCATGCCCTTTATATCTGCTTTTTGTGCATATTCCAAAAGCCTATATGTTCCTATTATATTGGGAAGCATTGTTTCAACGGGATTTGATCCGTAATACTGCGGGCTTGCAAGGCTTGCGGCATGAATAATATAATCCGCATTTAATACTTCGGAGATTTCGGCTGTTATATCATTATTCAAAATATGAAAATATTCCTTTTCACAAAAGCTTCCAAATATATATTTTGCTTTCTCTGCATTTCTTACAGATATATAAATATTCAGGTCGTATGACTGTTCTTCCTTCAGCCATATCAGGAAAGCGGTAATATATGAGCCGATCATCCCGGTTGCTCCGGTAATATAGACATTTGAATTGTTTAAAGCTTTCAATCCAGAACAGCTATCATAGATTTGGCTCATATCTTCTGCGACTATGTAATTGTTCATAATGTCCTTACGCAACTTCTCTAACCTCCATATTCTGTCTGCAAACATGTTGCAATAAATTAAGCCGTTTGGCAGATTTTAACGCTTCGAGATCTATATTATCACTTTGCGCTACTAAAGCTAAAGCCGACTTTGATCCGATTATTACTAATTTATTCAATTCAGTTCTGCTCCTCATCTATAAGCGGAATATACATATTTTGTTTAAGTTCTTCTCTCGATAAAAACGGTGCCATATCTTCAAGTGGCGCAGAAACCATCTTGCCGTTTTCAAGACGTTTGCTTGAAGCTTTAGGAAGTGTCACCTGTGTCTTTGTCACAAAAACCTGACATATCACATATGTTTTGCATTTCAAGAAATCAGTCAAAACGCTTTTCATTTCCTCGTTATTCTTGCATTCAAAATAAGGATACCCATACGCATATGCAATCTTTGAAATGTCCGGAAAACTGAGATCTCCGCTTTCTTCACCAATACCAACATGGGTATGCTCTTTAAAATATGAATTTTGGGTCATTCTGATTGAATGATATCCCTCATTATTTATTACAATAATATGTATCGGCAATTTGTTCTGCACAATCGTTTGGAGTTCCTGAATATTCATCTGAAAACCGCCTTCGCCCGTTACCAGAACAACAGGTTTTCTTCCGTTTGCAATACACGCTCCTATTGAAGCAGGCAAACAATATCCCATTGGCGACGTAGAATGATTTGTTATCACGCGCTGACCGTTCTTTATCACAGCAGCTTGACGACAAATTACCCTCGAATTGCCGGATGTTGTTATATACATACTGTTTTCTGACATCAGTTCAGAAAGAATTTTATAGAAAACATATATGTTTCCCCGACCGTCCGGAGTTTTATAACTCTCGTCTGTTACTACAGGGTATTTATCTACCCAATTGCGACACTGTGTTATCCATTTTTCATGACGCGGCAATGGTTCACTTAATTCTTCAAGCATCGCGCGGATAAAATCGGCAGCGTCAGCACAAATCGGCAGATCAATATGTAAATATTTACGCTTTAATTCCTCCGAATCAACGTCAACCATTATTTTATATGCGGCGCGCGCCCAAGTATCGGTATTATAACCCGTTTGCTTATAGCTAAGCCTACTGCCGATAGAAATAAACAAATCACTATTTTGCACCGCAAAATTCCCTGCTCGATCGCCTGTAACTCCAGGTCTGCCGGCATAAAACGGGTGATCATTAGGAATGCAATCAAGTGTTGTCATCCCTGTTGTCACAGGTATGCCAAGATTATAAACAAGTTTCAGAAAATCTTCATAACCTCCAGATAATCTAACTCCCATGCCACAATACAGCACTGGTCTTTCTGATGATTTGACTCTTTCTATTATTTCCTTTACTATACTTTTATCAAAATGTGGCTTCTCGTTGATTCCCTCCTTGTTAGGATAAAATCCGATAAGATCATCAGTTTCGATTTCAGACGACTGAATATCAAGGGGCATATCGATCCACACAGGACCAGGTCTGCCTGATTTAGCTAAATAAATCGCTTTTTCCAATATATATCGTATCTTTTTGGGATTATCCGCCATTACGCTATACTTTGTCATTCCATCAACGGATCTGCATATGTCATATTCCTGTTCTCCATTTGTTCGAAGATCCAGTCCAAGTCCCCTTACCGTAAGAGGATAACGTACCTGACCCGAAAAAATAATCATCGGAATAGAACCCATATATGCACATAGACATCCGGTAATCGCATTTGTAGCTCCAGGTCCGGAAGTCACACACACCGCTGCCATCTTATTGTTTACTCTTGCATAAGACTCTGCCGCTATGGCTGCAGCTTGCTCATGGTGGTTATATGTAACATTTAATCCTTTTTTATGACCAAAAGAATCGTTAAGGTACATCGCGCCTCCGCCAACGACTTCAAAAACATCGGTTATACCGTTTGCAATCAAAAAATCTGCTATGTAATCAGATATTCTTTTCTTCATAACTTGTCAGCCCTCCACTTTTTACCGCTTCCTCCACAGTCTCCGCCATAAAATCTATCATCTCATCGGTCATACCCGGATACACACCCACCCAGAAAGTGTTGTTCAAAATAAATTCAGTATTTTCAAGATCTCCGGCAACGCGGTAAGCATTAGTGCCTCTGATTTGGTCAAAGCACGGGTGCTTGATTAGATTTCCGCTGAACAGTAGACGGGTCTGAACATTGTGTTCTTCTATGTATTTTGTGACTTTATTTCTGTCAAGTCCGCTTTCGGGTCTGACCGATATCAAAAAACCGAACCAAGACGGGCGGCTGTTTTCGGCAGGTTCGGGTAGGATAAGCTTATCGCTTGCCGGTTCGAGAGCTTTTCTTAATCTGTCCCAGTTGTGACGACGGCGTTCAATGAAGTTTGGGAATTTCTTGAGCTGCTCAACACCTATTGCCGCCTGCATATCTGTGACTTTAAGATTATAGCCGAAGTGACTGTAGACGTATTTGTGATCATAGCCCTTCGGTAGCTCGCCGAACTGTCCGTCAAAACGGTGTCCGCAGAAATTATCGCGTCCCGACGGACAAATGCAGTCACGTCCCCAATCGCGGTATGATAAAATAAGCCTGTGAAGCAGTGGATCATTCGTGTAAACGCAGCCGCCCTCGCCCATTGTCATATGGTGCGGCGGGTAAAAGCTGCTCGTGCCGATGTCACCCCATGCGCCGGTGTATTTCGTCACTCCGTCGATCGTGTATTGTGTGCCGAGCGCATCGCAGTTGTCCTCGACAAGCCAAAGACCATGCTTGTCACAAAATGCTTTGACCGCTTTAATGTCAAACGGATTGCCTAATGTGTGGGCGATCATAACAGCTTTTGTTTTCGGGGATAGTGCTTCTTCTAATTTTGTCACGTCAATATTGTACTGCGGAACTGTAACATCTACAAAGACGGGCACTGCGCCGTATTGCAAAATAGGTGTGACCGTTGTCGGGAAACCACAGGCAACGGTTATGACCTCATCGCCGCGCTTTATCTGCCTGTCGCCAAGCTCGGGAGCAGTCAGCACCGAAAACGCTATCAGGTTCGCGGAAGAACCGCTATTTACAAGATGAGCATATTTCACTCCTATCCACTCGGCAAATTTCTTTTCAAACTCGTCCGAAAATCTGCCTGTCGTGAGCCAGAAATCGAGCATAGCATCAGTCAGGCTCTGCATTTCCTTTTCATCAAAAACGCGGGAAGCATAGCTTATCCTGTCGCCCGGCTTGAACGGTTCCTTTTTTTCTTTAAAATCATGGTAATAGTCGGCAACAAGCGCTTTTATCTGCGCTCTTGCTTCTGCTTCATTATTCCAATTTGACATATTATCCCTCCAAAAACTCCTTTATCTCCCAATCCATCTCGACCGAAACATCTTCCCCGGCAAGCCAAACTTTGTAGAACCTTGTAGTATATTTCATACATTCGTCAATGTGCCACTTTGGCTGCCAATTTAAAATTGATTTTATTTTCGAGCAGTCGAGCTTTAAAAAATTTGCTTCGTGCGGTGCGTTTTCCTCCGAAACATTTTTCCATGAGGAATTTTCTCCCCAGTGTTTGCAGAATAATTCGACCAGCTGACCTGTCTGAACGCAGTCGCATTCGTCCGGACCTACATTGTAAAATCCGGAATATTTTTTGTTTTCATACTGTTTTTGCGCTATCAGCAAATATGCCGACAGCGGTTCAAGAACGTGCTGATACGGTCTTGTCGAATAGGGATTTCGCACGATTATTTCTTTATTTTCCGACACTGCTCTTACGCAGTCGGGAATTATCCTGTCGCTTGCAAAATCTCCGCCGCCGATAACGTTTCCTGCACGGGCGGTCGAAACCGCTGTTTGACCGTCCGCAAAAAAGCTGTTTATATAGCTGTGCGTCACAAGCTCCGAGCAGGATTTTGAATTTGAATATGGGTCAAAGCCGTCAAGCGGCTCGTCCTCGCGGTATCCCCAGCACCATTCGTTGTTTTTATATACCTTGTCAGTCGTAACATTGAGAACGCTTTTTACGCATGGTGTCAGGCGTACACATTCAAGCAAGTTGACCGTTCCCATAACATTGGTTTCGTATGTATAGCGCGGATCTTTGTAGCTTTCACGAACGATAGGCTGCGCGGCGAGATGAAAAACAATTTCCGGCTGAAATTCGTCAAAAACGGATCTCAATTTTTCAAGATCGCGAATATCCGCGATAACACTTGTCATGCTTTTTTCAAGTCCGCAAATGCCGAATAAATTCGGGTCTGTAGGCGGCTCTAAACTATAGCCGGTGACAATTACGCCCGCATTCACAAGCATTTTGCAAAGCCATGTGCCTTTAAATCCGGTGTGACCGGTCACGAGGACGCGCTTATTTTTGTAAAATGACAGATCCATTTAATCCTCCCAAATTTTCCATGGCGCACGACCGGACGCCCAAAGTTCTTCGAGCTTGTCCTTTTCGCGCTTGGTGTCCATACACTGCCAGAAACCACGGTGACTGTAAGACATCAACTCGCCCGCAGCTGCAAGTCTTTCAAGCGGCTCACGTTCAAATACTGTACTGTCACCGTCTATATAATCAAATATTTTAGGATCCAAGACCATATAACCGGCATTTATAAGCGCTCCGTCAGAAAGGTTTTTCTCTCGAAAAGATTTGACTGCGTTGTCCGAGCCTATGTCTAAAACACCCTTTTGCTGCTCCAGAGTGACCGCAGTAAGAGTTGCGATCTTGCCGTGGCTCTTGTGAAATTCGATCAGTTTAGTTATGTCAACGTCGCACACCGCGTCACCATATGTGAGGCAGAAAGTTTCATTTCCAACATATTTTTGAACACGTTTTATCCGTCCGCCTGTCATAGTATTCAAACCGGTATCCACGACAGTGACCTTCCACTTCTCGGCGTGCTTGTCATGAACAATAATTTCATTGCCACGCGTAAAATCAAAGGTTATATCCGATGTATGAAGAAAATAGTCCGCGAACCATTCCTTGATAACGTGCTGCTTATATCCCG
Organism: uncultured Clostridia bacterium; assembly: GCA_947629215.1. Lineage (GTDB taxonomy): Bacteria > Bacillota > Clostridia > Lachnospirales > CAG-274 > RGIG4310. The sequence continues at coordinate 218 of CANRCU010000068.1, read as the reverse complement.
CACAGATGATAAATTCATTAATTCCGTGCGCGGAATAGCCTTTCATTATATGCCACAAAATCGGCATTTCGCCGATCTCTATCATCGGCTTCGGTTTAAAGGCGGATTCTTCGGATATACGCGTCCCGAAGCCGCCGGCAAGGAATATAGATTTCATATATTTCTTGTATGATATAGTTACCCCTAAATCATACTCTCCTTTCATCAAAATGTGGTAT
>CANRCU010000067.1 GCA_947629215.1 uncultured Clostridia bacterium | reverse complement strand
ATGTCAAGATATTTAATGTTATGCCAAAACAAAGGCCAACAAACAAAGTCTTTCTTAAAGCCGTGATAACATATATAAACAATAATATATGAGCTGAGGAATAGATAGAGTCAAAGATATTTGTACACGGCACAGTACAAATATCTTTGACATACACATGATGTTCTGTCAGAAGTCGTCGATTATGGGTAAGTAGCGTAAGCATAGTACGAATATCTTTAACTGTTAGATTCTCTTTCTCAAGCTGTTTATTGCGTTTTTACAGCTCTTTTATCTGTTAGTGCGTGATCTCTGTATATCAGGTCGGATCGTTTTACAAACCCCATTTTATCCCAAAATAAATTGCCGTTTTCGTTGTCTGAGAAAACAACCAGATTAACCTTGCTTATCCCCTGTTGTTTTAAGGCATTAAGAGTGGTTTCCACCAATAGTTTACCGATACCGTGTCGCCGATGAGCGGCGGACACAGCCGTATGACCTATATGCCCTCGGCGTCCGTCGTGACCGGCAAGAATTGCCCCGATGATTTGCCCTTGTTCCTCGGCAACAAAACAGGTAGCGGGATTACGGGCAAGAAATTTGGCGATCCCTTCCCGAGAATCGTCAATGCTGTTTAGACCGAGTCCCGAGCAACTGCACCATAAAGCATACACTTTATCATAATCATCGATTTGCATATTACGTATTTTCATATTATAACCTCCGTATTATCAATATTTTGCAGCAAAATGCATAATAATCCATAAATTAAAAACAACCGCCTGTTATGAATAACCGAACGGTCGTTTTATCTTTTATAACAAATTATTTTTTTGTTTCTTCGGCAGCTTTTTTTGCTGCCATTGCAGCTTTAGCCGCAGCGGCTTTTTCGGCGGCTTCTTTGCGTTTTGCTTCTTCCGCTGCAAGAACTTCGGGTGATTTTGTAAAAGTTTCCGTTGCTTTTTGGGTATCGGGTGTGCGGTATCCTTTTTCCATAAAAAGGCATTTCTTTGGGCATTTTTCCACACAATATCCGCAAACCACACAGTCAAAGCGGTTTATTTCCCACGTGCCTGCATTTTTATTTACGGATAAAGCGCCTGACGGACAAGCCCTTGTACACATACCGCAGCCTATGCAATCATCTATGCTTATTCTTATATGTCCTCTTGAACGCTCCGGGTATTCCGCAGGTTCTAAGGGGTAAGATGTTGTAACGGGCTTTAAAAAAAGATTTTTAAGTGCCGTAGGCACAAAATTCATTATTGCCATAATAACACTACCTTTCCGTACAGCTTATGCATGGGTCGATCGTCAGGATCAAAAGACCAACATCGGCATAATCAGCGCCTTTGAGCGTTTCGCAAAGACCCGCAAGGTTTGCGAAAGTCGGTGTACGCACTCTCATTCTGTCCAAATGCGGACTTCCGTTAGCCCTTACATAATATATCGCTTCGCCTCTGGGCTGTTCTATCCTTATAAAGCTCTCGCCTTTGGGATTGCCTTTTACAACGGCTGCAAGCTCTGTATCGGGGAGTTTGCCGAGCGCCTGTCTTATAATATCTATCGACTGGAATATCTCGTTTATACGCACATAGCAGCGACCGTAGCTATCGCCCGTATTGCTTGTTATTATATCAAAATCCAGATCTTTGTAAGCGGCATAACCCAATTTTCGCATATCAATCTCAATACCGCTTGCTCTTGCAAACGGACCTGCACAGCCAAGCTCGTGAGCCTGTTCTTTTGAAAGCACACCGACACCCACAAGACGACGCTTGACGCTTGCATCTTCCATAAAGATAGGAACTATGTCTTTCAGCTCTTTCCTGACGGAAGTCAGCATTTCGGATATAGCGACCGCCATTTCGGGGGTAATATCTCTCATAACACCGCCGATTTTATTTACCGAAAAAATAACACGACCGCCTGTTGTCAACGAAAGCACATCCAATATTTTTTCGCGGATACGCCAACACTGATAGAAAAGGTTTTCAAAACCAAAACCATCGGCAAGCAGACCAAGCCACAAGAAATGACTGTGCATCCTTGAAAGCTCAAACCATATTGTTCTCAGATATTTGGCTCTTTCGGGTACTTCTATATCCATTATATCTTCGACAGCTTCGCAATAACCGAAACCGTGACCGAAACTGCATATACCGCATACACGCTCCGTAACATATACCATCTGGTTAAAATCTCTTTTTGCCGTCAGGCTTTCAAGACCCCTGTGAACAAAGCCGATAGACGGCACTGCCTCTATTATTTTTTCGTCCTCTATTACCAGATCGAGATGCACGGGTTCCGGCAGAACGGGATGCTGAGGTCCGTATGGAACTATACTTCTTTTTTTCATATTTATTCAGCCTCCTTGGGTATAAAAGGCGTTTCCTTTGTTATACGATATAATTTATTCTTATAATCCGGCTCTATCATATGGATATTGACGCCGAAAAGCTCTTTCATCTCATTTTCATAAAAAGCCGCATACGGGATTATCTCGGTAAGGCTGATTATTTCTGTTTCTTTGTCAATGACAAGTCGGAGAGTAGTGTAGCCGTAATTATTGTCGTCCGCAAAGGAATAACTCAACTCAAGCTTGCCTTCGGCATAAGCGGCACAAGCCTGCGAAAGACGATAACCCTGCCTTTTCATCTCTATAGCCTTTTTCAACAGATCTCTGTGGTCTATTTCTTCTATAACGCATTTATTTTTCGCAGCCTTGTTATCATCTATACCTGTATTTTCGGATATATTTTTTTCTTCCGACATATTCAGCCCTCCTTTGCGGTCTTATTCTTTTTTATCATTTGTTCGTGTTCCGCAAGACGCTGTTGAAAAATATCGCAGGCTTTTACAATACCGTCGATTATTGCCTGCGGCCTTGCTGCGCAGCCCGGTACATATACATCTACGGGTATCACCTTGTCGACACCGCCCAAAATATTGTAGCAATCCTTGAAAACACCGCCCGTGCAGGCGCATACGCCAATTGCCGCAACGACCTTCGGCCTTGGCATCTGCTCGTAAAGCTGTTTTACGACAGCGGCATTTTGGCTGTTTATGCCGCCCGTTATAAGCAATATATCGGCTTGCATAGGATCACCCGTGTTAACTATACCGAAACGTTCCGCATCATATACGGGTGTAAGGCAGGCAAGTACCTCTATATCACAGCCGTTGCAGCTTGAACCGTCATAATGCAGCACCCATGGAGACCTTTTTATATTATACATATTTATTTCTCCTTTCAATATTTGTCTATCACAGAAAAAACTTTATGATGATCAGTTTACTATATTCTGTTTAACAAGCATCAATATCCAGATATTGCTGCCCGCAAGCACGACCGTTACAGCCCATGCCAATTTGACCATGTCAAAATATTTTATGCGCGCGCTGCAATTATCTATCAGTATTTCAAGAAAATAAACGACCAAAATAACGATAACAGCAGCCAAAAAGCTCACGGGAGACCTGTTGGTTATAAACAGGGCAAGCACCGAAAGAAGAAAAACATTTTCGTACCATTCGGTCAGGGTGAAAAACGCGAGATTACGTGCGCCCATTTCCGATGTTATGCCTTTTACTATCTCCTGATTGGGGTGATGCGAGGTGCTTATATCAAACGGAGATTTTCTCATTTTTATAGTCAATATAAATATATATGCCAAAAATACACCGGGCAGATATATTATATCGCTGAATTTTCCGAATGCTATATCGCTTACCTCAAACGAGCCGCTTACAAGGTAAAATCCCACGCAAGTCAGAAGTACGGCAGGCTCATATGCCATTATTTGTATAAGCTCTCTTGACGCGCCTATTGTAGAATAGGGCGAACTTGTTACGCAAGCCGCAAAATACAAAAACATTGCTGCGGTCGAAAGCACAAACATACACATCAGCAGGTCAACGCCTGCATAGAGCATGGCACCCGTTATTATCATAAATATAAGGTAGCAAAGCAGTAAAAAACTCTGTGAACTGCGTACAACTATGACCTGTTTGTTAAACAGCTTGCCAAGGTCGTAAAACGGCTGTAAAAGCGGCGGACCGACTCTCCTTTGCATACGCGCCGATATTTTTCTGTCGATACCGTCCAACAGTCCGCCGATAATAGGCGCAAGGATAATATATGCAATCACGCTTATAATTTTTGTTTTCATAATATCGCTCCTAAAATAATACAAAACATACCCAACAGTATACCGGCAGAAACGAACTGACAAGGCATCATTATCTTTCTGATACCGATTTTATTTGCAAAATAGTAATTGGAGAGCCAAAGCCTTTTCGGCTCGCCCATGGAGTCGGTGAAGAAACAGTTGTCACCTTCGTTTATACCGCCCATATAAGACAGTTTTCTGTTTGTTTGTATTTTATGGCTGTAAAATATAGAAAGCAGCGGTATGGTAAATACAAAACAAATTATAACAACAAGTATATAAAGCACACCTTGTGAAAGGACCTGACCGCTCATGCCGAACATCTCAACAAGCATGGGATCGACAAATACCTTTGAAACAAACGGGAACAGCACACAAAGGGCTATCATCATGACTGCATGAAGAACAAGGGATACAAATTCGTTTGGTCTGGTTATATCTTTAAATTCGGCAGGGGCATGAGGATGACTTATTATTTTGCCCATCCATTTGCTCCAGTAAAGAGAAGTCGTAGCGCTGCCGAATACAATAAACATCAGCAATATTATATTTTTTTCGTCCACAGCCGCACGCAGGGCAGCCCACTTTGATATGAGCATACCGAACGGAGCAAGGAACATACCTGCGATGCCGATAAACATAAACATTGCAAGCAGCGGCAGGAAAAACAGTATACCGTGCATATCTTCAATATCCCTGCTGTGGATAGAGTTTTCGGTCGCACCCACATCAAGGAAGAGCAGCGATTTTGAAACCGCGTGGAATATCATAAGAAATGCTCCCGCCCATACGGTCTCGGGTCTGCCTACGCCGGCACAAGCTACCATAAGCCCGAGGTTTGACACCGTTGACATTGCAAGAACTCTCTTTGCATCGCTTTGCGCAACTGCCATAAACGATGCCACAAAAAATGTAAAGCCGCCTACAAGCGAGATCATCATACCCGTTATATTGCCGCTCATTGCAGGCGAAAGGCGAAGCAATACATAAATACCCGCCTTTACCATAGTTGCGCTGTGCAAAAGCGCCGAAGAAGGCGTAGGTGCGACCATTGCGCCCAAAAGCCATGTTGAAAACGGTAGCTGCGCCGATTTTGTAAGCGCAGCAAAAGCCATCAGCGCGACAGGCAAAATCGCATATACATCGCCTAAAGCGCCTAAAGCTATGAAAGACCTGAATGAAAGCGTCCGCTCAAAAAATGCGAAATAGAATATACCTATCGCAAGCGCCGTGCCGCCAAGCAGATTCATCCACAAAGCGCGGAAAGAATTTGTAACGGCTTCTTCCGACCTTGTATAGCCGATGAGCAGAAAAGAGCATACACTTGTACATTCCCAGAAAAAGTACAGCCATATAAGGCTTGAGGAAAGCACGAAACCAAACATTGAACCCATAAATACAAAAAGCAGTGCAAGAAAATAATTGCTTCTGTCCTTCACCTCTTTATGGTGCATATGATAACCCGACATATAACCGACGGCATATATTATAATAAGGCTGCCCACAAGCGATATTATGGTACACATAAGCATAGCCAGCCTGTCTATATATATGTGTTCAAGCTTCTCTGTGGGATTTATGTTTATCTGTTCCGCAAAGGCGATAATTATTGTCGGTATTATGGATAACAGACATATTATACGTTTTTTATACTTAAAACACAAAAATGTGATAAGTACCATTATAACTATCTCTGCCACAAAAATAATATGATCGACTATTTCCGTGTTCTGATATAAAAATATCGGCTCGTATCCGCCTTTAAGCCAGTCAAACCACAGTATACCCGCAGCGCAGATAACGAGTATCGCGCCCAAATAGGATATAAGCGCTTTGAGTTTGTCGTTTTTTGTAAAAAACAACAGCAAAGCCGTCAAAAACGGAAAACAGATCAAAAAAGGTATTTCAGGCATTACAAGCATAGGCTTTTCCTCCTTTAATAACTATAAAATTCTTTCCGATAAAGTTTTTGTCGGATATGATATTCTTAATCAACCTATATAATACTCTTTTTTTTAGCGGTTGTCAAAACAATTTTTCAAATTTTTTTAGTTTTTTGCAATTTACTTTTAAAAGCACTTCATTTTATATTGTCCGATTGCTTTTGTTTGTGATATATTGCCTATGTTTATTGATTTTTGCAACCTATTTTTTGCAAGTTTTTATACCGGATGGCACCAAAATCATCGGCTTTTGTTTAATCTATCTTCCAATCTATTTCTTTTATATCATTTTTCTTTAAAAACTCGTTTGCCCGACTGAAATGACGGCAGTCATAAAACCCATGATATGCCGAAAGCGGGCTTGGATGTACACTTTCAAGCACAAGATGACGAGGATTTTTCAACAGCACACTTTTTTTTCTTGCAGGTGTACCCCATAACAAAAAAACTATCGGCTGTTCGCAGTCGTTCAGAATTTTTATGACCTTGTCTGTGAATGTTTCCCAGCCTTTGTTTTTGTGTGAATTTGCCTTGCCCGATTCAACGGTGAGTACGGTGTTCAGCATCAGCACACCTTCTTTTGCCCATTTTGTAAGACAGCCGTGAGAGGGTATTTCATATCCGAGGTCAAGTTTTATTGCCTTGTAAATGTTTGCAAGCGACGGCGGTATCTTTTCGTCTTTGGGTACGGAAAAACTCAGCCCCATAGCCGCTCCGGGGGTATGGTACGGGTCTTGACCGAGTATAACCGCTTTTACCTTGTCGAGCGGTGTCAGCTCAAATGCGTTGAATATTGCATCATAGGGCGGAAATATAGTTTTTTCGGAATATTCTTTATCCACAAAATACGATAATTCTTTAAAATACGGTTTTTCAAATTCGTTTTTAAGAGCATTATGCCATAGAGGCGAGTTTATTGTCTGCATAGTATTTCTCCGATCGTAAAAATTTATATATTAAGTATACTACCGAATATGTATGCCTGCAAGAAAAAATTGATCAACTATAAAAAAATGTCTATTTTGATTGACAAATGCAAATAATTAATTTAAAATAGGTATTGAAAAATATTATGTCTGTGACATAAGGTAAGAAAGGATACGAAAGTTATATGCTTAAAAATAAATTATTTGCAAAAGGATATATCGTATGGGCGATGATGTGCGCCTTAATGCTTTCTGCCTGCGATATGGGTGAAAATGACAATGTACAGCAGGGCAGCGATGTGGAGGTCGTTTTAAAAGACGAAAATCAGGAAGAACCGGACACCGACGAAGATGATGACGAAGAAGAAGACGATGTGCTGCAAAAGCCTGCCGAAGAATTGCGTATAGATGTAAGAGCCGTTGTTGTGGGTGACTGTACGGGTATAGGTATGGCGCCGATAATGGGTTGGGGCGAAAAAGACAAAAATCACGAAAAATACACTCTTACCGTAAAGACCACTGCGGACGAGGCAGCGCAGGAACTTAGGGGCGGTAATGCCGATATTGCGATACTGCCGCTTACAAAAGCCATTGAAATGTACAGCGAGAACAAAGATGTGGTCGTGCTTGCGACAAATACGTTCAATAATATATATATCGCAACGCTCGACAGCAATATTACCGAAAAATCAAACCTTTCGGGGCAAACTATTGCTTATTGCAGCGATAACAGCCTTACAGCAGGTGTCGCGCAAAAGATAATCGCATCATGCGGAGCAACAGCGCAGGCTGTTGATTCAAACGAAACTATCAGAGCAGGGCTTGTCGACGGTTCGATACAGCTTGCAGTTGTGCCGGAACCCTATATCACACTTGCAAAAATGGATAACGATAATGTAGAAATGGGTCCCGATGTGGCTGCTATATGGTCGGAATCCAATGAATGCGATATAATTTCAAGCGTACTGGTCGCAAGAAGTGATTTTATCGACCGGAACAGGGACAGTATAGAATATATAGTGGACGACTTCAGACAGTCGGTCAATACGGTCATACACGGTGTTCCCAAAACGTTGGACTGGTCGGCGGAATTTAATATAGTAACCGATAAGAGCCTTGCGGTTTCTTCAATGAAAAACTGCAATTATACCTTTATGTCGGGTGGAGAGATGCGCGGTGCAATAAAGAAATTTTTAAGAACGAATAAAGATGTTATATCGGAGGATATGACCGATAACGGATTCTATTTTGCGGATTGATCGGCTTTCCGATATAAAAAATAAGCCTGAGAGGATCTGCCTTACAGGCTTGTTTTTTACTGTAATATTATAGGAGAATACAATGGATAAAGTAAATCTGACAGCGACCTCTACATTCGGTTTGGAGGCGGTAGTTAAGCGTGAGCTGAAGAATCTTGGCTTTGAAAAACAGACGGTAACGGACGGTGCGATCGAATTTGAGGCAAAAATATCCGATATACCCAAATTGAATATAAATCTCAGAGCTGCCGACAGAGTATTGCTTGTTATGGGCAAGTTCAAGGCATACAGTTTTGAGGAGTTGTTTGAAAACACCAAAAAACTGCCTTGGGGCGATATTCTGCCGATAGATGCACATTTTACGGTAACGGGCAAATCTGTAAGATCAACTCTTTACAGTGTACCGGATTGTCAGTCGATAGTCGAAAAAGCGATCGTGGAAAAACTGAAACAAAAATATAAAATAAACTGGTTTGAAAAGAGTGGAGCAGTGTACAAAATACAGGTCGCTATACTCAAAGATACGGTCACATTGACAATCGATACTTCGGGTGCGGCGCTGCACAAGCGAGGTTATCGTGAAAATCAGGTCGCAGCGCCTCTTAAAGAAACAATGGCTGCCGCAATGATAGATCTGAGTTTCTGGAATCCCGAAAGACTGCTGCTCGATCCGTGCTGCGGTTCGGGAACTATACCGATAGAGGCGGCAATGGCAGCAAAAAATATTGCCCCGGGGCTTGAAAGAAAGTTTGTTTCGGAGGATTGGGGTCTAATAGAACCGATATATTGGAAAAATGCAAGAAAAGAGGCGTTTTCGGCAATAAAAACCGAGGTAATGCCAAAAATCACGGCGTCCGATATAGATCCCCGCGCAATAGAGATAGCTAAAATAAATGCCGAAAATGCGGGCGTAGACGATGTTATAGATTTTGCTGTCAAACCGTTTGACAGCATCAAAATAAACGAACATTACGGTGTATGCATATCCAATCCGCCGTATGCCGAAAGAATGGGTGTTCTTGAAGAAGTGGAACAGCTTTACCGTGATATGGGCAGGCTTTTTCGCACGGATAAAACTTGGTCCGTATACATAATAACATCTCACGAGGGTTTTGAGCGGCTTTACGGTAAACGCGCGGATAAAAAACGCAAACTGTTTAACGGTAACGTAAAAATAGACTACTATCAGTATTTCGGGGAAAGACCGCCCAAAAAACAATAAGGTCTATTGTTCCTCGGTCTCCCAGATGATGTTGTATTTTGTTTCGGTCAGTTCACCGACTTGTTTTATATAATTTTCTATAAGTTCCCTTGCCTGCGTTTCTGCCGAGGAAAGCAGCGAGGGATTATTCAGTATAGAAACTTTCATTTCATTTTGCGCATGGTCGATCGCTTTGTTCTGGTCATTTGCGGTGATCGGATTTTTCTTTATCGGTGAATCGTTTGAAATTATGTAAGAATTTTGGTTCCATGATGTCGGATCGACCGTACATTCAACGCTTGGCGGCGGAAGTATTATTGTTATGTCGGTTCCGTCCCGATGCATTTTTATTTTGTTTATATC
>CANRCU010000066.1 GCA_947629215.1 uncultured Clostridia bacterium | reverse complement strand
TATTTTGTACCCGCGACCATCGACGGCATATCTATCGAAAAAATCAGCTTGTTTTTCAGCATCTCCGGCACTTCACCCGCAGCTATCTTCATAGCAAGCCCTTCTGCCACAGCCGTTTTGCCGACACCCGGGTCGCCGACCAAACAAGGGTTGTTTTTGGTTCTGCGCGTCAATATCCTTATAAGGATATTTATTTCACGATCCCTGCCGATAACGGGGTCGAAGCGTCCGTTTTTTGCCAGCACATTCAAATCCCTGCAATATGTTTCCAACATGGATGCCTGCGCAGGCACCATCATGCCTTCTTCCTCGCTGTATACCATTGCGGGTCGAACCTTGCTCTCCGTTTCGTTATTCATTATAAGATCAAGCTCGGCTATAATATCCGTATAATCTATTTTCAAATCGGAAAGCACCTTCAGCGCGATATTGCTTCTGTCGCAAGTCAACAAAGCAAACAGCAAATGATCAGTGCTTATCCTTGCGCGGTCATGCTTGAGACACTGTTCCCATGCTGCATCGAGCACTTTATTCAATTTGGGTGAAAAATCGCTTTCACTCAGTCTTTTTCGGGAACTGCCGATCGCAGAATTATTCAATAAGTTATCTATTATATTTGTGTCTACACAATGCGCTTTTGAAAGCAGCTCATAAGCAACAGATTCGGTATTTCCATGCAGTATGCCCAACAAAAGGTGTTCTGTACCCACATATTCGGCATTCAATACTTCCGCTGCCTCTATAGCTTTTTCTATGGCAAGTGCCGCCATTTCGGAATAATTACGCATTATTCCACCTCCACTTTTGATCGTTTGATTTATTTTTTGTATAATATCATCATTTATACTATAACACAAATTAAAACCGTCTGTAAACGGTTTATTTTGTCAGCCGCTTACAAAAGGCTCGTAAATTTAATTTACAAGCCTCGTAAAGATGCTATTATTTTTTCTTATCCGAAACGCTTTTTAAAAACAATTCGGAGAACTTGTCCTCGGGCATCGGTTTGCCGAACAAAAAGCCCTGAACAAGGTCACAGCCGGCTTTTTTGATAAAATCGAACTGCTCGTCAGTTTCAATGCCCTCGGATACGGTTTCGATATTGAGCCTTGATGCCATAGCTATGACCGTTGCAATTATCTCTTTGCCCTTGGGAGAATTTGTAAGCGATATAAAGAACCCTCTGTCCAGCTTTATAACATCTATCGCCAAGTCTTTCAGCACATTCAGCGACGACTGACCCGAACCGAAATCATCTATACTGACCCTGAAACCAAGACCGTGCAGATCGTTGACTGCTTTTGAAAGTATACGCGTATTGCTTAGAGCGACTGTTTCGGTTATCTCAAGCTCAATATAATTCGGATCGGCATCATATTTTTTTATAATTTCATTCAATCTGTCAAGATAATCGCTTTTGAAAAAATGCATTCTTGATTGATTTACCGATATAACTATCGGTTTATGACCTTTTTCTCTCCAGTCATGCTGCATTTTACAAATATGCTCAAGCACAAAAAAATCTATTTCCGTTATCTGACCGTTTTTTTCAAAAACATCCACAAATTTATTCGGCGTAAGAAAACCCTTTGTGGGATGCTCCCAGCGTATAAGCGCCTCTCCGCCTGCAAGTTTCTGCGTTTCGACGCTGTATTTAGGCTGAACATATACCTTAAATTCGCCGTTTTCTATACCCTGTTTCAAATCGTTTTCTATTTCGGTCTTAAAAACAAGACTTTGCCTCATGCTGTCGTCATAATATATAAATTCATTTTTATGCGCCTTATTTGCGGATTCAACTGCCATTTTAGCGCGGTCGACATAAAAATCCACCTTTTTATGTCTGTTTATGTTCTTTATCTGATACACGCCGCAGTGGCTGAGTATATCGTAAGAATTTTCCGAATTATCGGAAAACTGCGAAATACTGTTCATAATTTTTTCCAAACGTTCTTCCAGATCGACCTTCTTTTTATAACCCAAAAGTATAAAAAAATTATCACCGTTGAAACGCGCGCAACACTCGTTATCCTTAAGTTCGTTTGTAATGGCGTCTGCAGTATATCTAAGCAACTTATCCCCCTCGGAATAGCCGAAAATATCATTGTAAGCCTTGAAATTATCTATATCAAGGTAAACAAAAGCATACCTTGTTTCTCTGTGCGGTTTGAAATTTTCATTCATAAACTCGGAGAAACCCGTTTTGTTGTACAGACCCGTTACCTCGTCTATGCACGCCAATTCGTACAAGACATTCTGATTATCGGCTTGTATAATATCCATATGACGCAAAAACAATATCGAGGTTATCAGCATTGACAGCAATATCATGGCACTGAAAATAAGCACCATATCCGAGCTGTTGTTTATAGAGCTGTTCGGCACAACAAGCACAAAGACCCAATCGCTGTAACCGACAGGCTTATACGTTATCCAATAATTTTGGCCGCAGTATGAAACGACCATACTGTTTTCGGAATAGACCCGCAGCTTACTTTTTATTTTTTCTATATTTGAATTAAAAAAGTCGTCGTTTTCAATACTTGAGCCGTTTTCGCTGTTACCGTAAAAAACAGGTGTTCCATCCCTTTGTATGACATATGAATAACCGCTGCTTTCAAAATAATCGGCATTCATTATGCTGTTTATCTTACTTAGCATATATACGCCGTGATGGACCGCAACGACCTCATCATCTCTTATTATAGGCACAGCGCACACATAAGCGCGGTTTTGTGTTACGGGATCTCGGGTAACGCTCGATACTGTTTTCTTATCCGCTATTGCTTCCTTAAAATAACCCGTTTCGGGCGGTAAGGCAAAATGTTCGACTTCACCGTCGCCATGCACCTCTATACCCTTGCCGTTTGTTTTAACATACGATATTCTTATAACGCTGTCATCTGTGTATGTATCAAACTCATTTTTCAGCATAAAAGCTATTTCTTCCTCGTCGGCATCTTCCAATTTGGCAAAGCTTTTTGCTGCCAGTTCAAGCATGGTTATATCTTTACTTATTTTAATATTTATACGGTCAGCTGCCTGTTTTGCGACCTCGTTCAGATACTGTTTTGTTGCATTTGTCTGAGTGTGATATTCAAAACAAACAAAGCATATACCCAAAATAAGGATAAACAATACCGCAGCCGAACCAAGTTTATGGTAAATATCATTTTTTGTTTGATAGGGACTGTAATACACTTTTCTGTTTTTCATATTCACACCCCCTCACCTATCTGTCTGTCAAATATAATTATAATACATAAATCGCATAAAGTCAATGATATTCGTACGGCACAGCGCTGACACAAAAAAAGAGGCTGTTGCATCAACAGCCCCTGTTTTTTAAAAAATTACTTTAATGTTACCTTAGCGCCAACATCTTCAAGTTTCTTCTTAACGTTCTCTGCGTCGTCCTTTGAAGCAGCTTCTTTGATAACCTTGGGAGCAGCCTCAACAAGATCCTTAGCTTCTTTAAGACCAAGACCTGTAACTTCACGAACAACTTTGATAACTTTGATTTTTTCTGCGCCGATCTCTGTCAGCTCAACATCAAATTCTGTCTTTTCTTCCTCAGCTGCAGCACCGCCTGCTGCGCCGCCTGCTGCTACAACAACACCTGCGGAAGCAGAAACACCAAACTTTTCTTCAGCAGCCTTAACAAGCTCGTTAAGCTCAAGAACAGAAAGTTCTTCAACAGCTGCAAGGATCTCTTCAATAGATAACTTAGCCATTTTTATTTCCTCCATAATGAATTTAGATTTTTTCGTTTATTTTTGTTAATTAAGCCTCGGCAGCCTCAGGCTCCTTTTCTGCAACAGCCTTGAAAGAAGAACATCTCTTGACGGTATATCCGCAATAACAGACATACCCTTTGCATCATAGCAAGTACCCTCGATAACGCCTGCCTTAAATTCAAGTGCTTTGGCATCTTTCATGTACTTATTGAGAATGCTTGCTGCGACCGTAGGATCTTCATAGCAGATAGCTATTGCGCTGGGACCTTCAAAATAATCTTTAAGACCCTCATACTGAGTACCCTGTACAGCAAAATTCATCATTGTGTTTTTGTAAACCTTGTAGTCAACGCCTGCTTCTCTCAACAGTTTACGAAGTTTTGTATCCTGCTCAACAGTAAGACCGCGCGCATCGACAAGCACAGCGGAAGTAGCCTTTTCAAGCTTTTCCTTTATTTCGTTTACAATAACCTGCTTTTGTTCGACCTTTGCCATTTTCATTACACCCCCTTAAATTTTATATGGAGCCGTATGCAAATCGGATAGGGACAAGAGCTTAATGCCCCCGCAAGCCATAAAATGCTTGGCAAAACTTAAAAACCTCTCCGATATGCGCGGAGAGGTGAAGTAATCATAAATTTACATCCTCGGCAGGTTGATATACGTTACGTCTTATGACACCTGCTGTCTACGGCACGAGTATTATTATACATGACCTGCCGTAATTTGTCAATACCTTTTTAAAATTATTTTTTTATGATCAAAAGTTTATTATCACCCTTTTGAAACTCATATTCCGTTTTTACTATCTCAACTTTACAGTCTTTTTTGAAATAGTCTATTACCTTTTCGGTCAAGACCGTTTTATCGGCGTCTAAGTCTACAATAGGAAAAATTCTTATCTCTTTGCATACACGAAGCATTTCGGTCATTGAGGCAATATGAAAATCATATCCCAAAGACGTATACATCAGCAAAAAATGAGAACTCAGCCCTATGTCAAAATAATTATCGTCATAAGGCAGCCTATTCGGCAGTTCATGAAATACATAACGCCCTTCCGCCTTCCCTTTTTCGTAGTCGGACAAAAATTTTCTCATAGCAGACATACGGGTAAATTCAAGTTCGTCTAAATTCTTTATATTCTTCCAAACATAGTTATCCATATTTTCGCTCATTTGCTGCATAACGATAACTCTGACTTCCTCTATTCGCTTTTCCAAATCCTCTTTGGAAAATTGATAGATCGGGTCAAATGAAATAACACTACCGTTTTTCTCTGTCATCTCGCAGTTAAAGCATGCAGGGCCGTCCCCGAAACCCGCAAATTTTTTCGACAGATCGTTTTCGTTCAACCGAAACATCAGCATATATTCTTCCATATTTCTGCCCCAAGGCACAACACTGTTCAATTTAAATGCCATTAAATCATCTCCTTTACTTTTGACCGTTAAACTTAGTCGATCAGGTTTTCGGGATCAAGGCATTTCAGCTCGTCGACAACAAAGATACCGTTTTTTCTGATGAGCACATCGTCAAAATAAATTTCTCCGCCGCCATATTCCTCGGTCTGTATAAGCACCAGATCCCAGTGTATGGAGCTGCGGTTACCGTTGTCTGCGTCGTCATAAGCGTTACCGGGCGTAAAGTGTATGCTGCCCCTTATCTTCTCGTCAAAAAGAATATTCTTCATCGGCGTTGTGATATACGGGTTCACACCTATCGCAAATTCGCCTACATAACGAGCGCCCTCGTCGCTGTCAAAAATTTTGTTCATACGTTCAGTATCGTTTGAGGTCGCTTTGACTATCTTTCCGTCCTTGAAAGTCAGAGATACATTTTCAAAACTTACCCCGTTGTATTCTGTCGGGGCGTTATAAGTAATAATGCCGTTTACGCTGTCACGCACAGGCGCCGTATAGACTTCACCGTCGGGTATGTTCATCTTGCCGTCGCACTTTATAGCGGGTATACCCTTTATACTGAATGTCAGGTCGGTATTTTTTGCCACTATCCTTACCTTATCCGTTCTGTTCATAAGTTCCACAAGTTTATCCATAGCGCGGCTCATTTTCCCGTAATCAAGGTTGCAGACATTGAAATAAAAATCTTCAAAGCCCTCAAAACTTTTCCCTGCCGCCTGCGCAAGACTGTTTGTGGGATAGCGCAAAACCACCCATTTTTTCTTTAATCTCACATCATAATGCACGGGTTTTGAATAAAACTGATTGTATATCTCCATCCTTTCTGGCGGTACATCCGAACACTCGGCTGTATTTTCATGACTGCCTATACCTATATATGCATCCATACCGCGCATTTTTTCGGCATCTATTGCAGCAATAAAATCATACTGTTCCTTACTTGCACCCATAAAAAGCTCTCTTTGTATAACATTTGAGCTAAGCTCTACATAAGGGTAAGCGCCGACGGCATAAATTTCGCGTATAAGCGCCTTTACAAGCGGCATTGCCGCAGCGCCGCAGCCTATCAGCACCCTTTCGCCTTTTTTTATCTCACAGCTGTAATTTACGATATTTTTTGCAAGCTGCACTACTCTGCTGTCCATTTTCATTCCTCCGTTTCTACGAAATAATTATACCACTCCCCACAAAATATCTCAATATATAATTACTGTCAAATGTCACCGCTATCCGCATTCTGCGTACCTATTTCCGCTTTCTCGGTTTTGACATCAAAATCAAGGTAACAGTCAAAAGTTCTTGACCACGGGAAACCGCAGCTTGTCATTTCAACATCTTTTATCAAAAATTCCTTTCCACCTGTTTTGTATATCTTATCTTCAAAATTTATACCGCTGTCGGCGAATATCTCCCTAAGTTTTTTGCTCTCCGTCTTTTCGTTTGCAGTCGGTTTGTAACCTTCGTTTGCAAGCTGCCTTTTGCCCTGAGCGGTATATATGCCGTCCTCGTACAGATGACGAGCCAACATTTTTATCTGAGCATTGACTATGACCGACGGATTTTTATGCGCCTGTTCCGAAATGGCATATACCTGACTGTGCGCAATGCCAAGACCGATAGCGTTGCCGTTGGTATTCCATGCGCTGTAGCTTGACAGCTCGTTTACCGTTGGATAAGCGCTGTTATCGCTTATTATATCTTTAAAAAGCTTGTTGTTGCCGCTACCCGACAATATCTCTATAAGACCGATATTTTCACCATTTTTATAAGATTTTTTCATCTGAGCCAGCATGCTTGCATGATTTTTGTCAGCCGCATAATTATATATGTAAAGATCAAAAGGCTTATCGGTTTTTTTATTGCTTTCGTTCACAAAATTCTGCGCACATTCCACAAGGCTTGAAATGCCTGTTACGTCATATGCACCCGCTGTTCTGTCGGCGCTGTTTTTTATAATATTGAAATTTGCGGTCAGGTCTTCTCTCTTTGACAAACTGCGCGCATATATCAGTTGAGGCACTTCGTCCGTACCAAAGATAAAGTTTATTTTGCTTCCCCTACCCACAGCCGCATAGGAACGTTCACGGCTGCCGTACATTTTATCGAATTGTTTGTAGATACTGTTGTTGTCCTCAGAAAGCATTCTTCGCGGATAACTGTATTTTACGGGCGTACCCTTTTCGGTCTGCACCCATTTTGCACCCTTGCCGTAAAAATAATTTATCGAATCGGGCAGTTGAAGATCGTCGTTTGATACGATTATCTCATCCAACAGACCTTTTTTCTGCAACTCCAGCAAAGAACCGAAAATATCGGCCGTTGCTTCATAAGGTTTCTTGTAATCGCTTATATATCCCATATAAGGCTGTTTGTAGAGGAAATTTGCCCTGAAATATTTAAGAAATTCCAGCTCCCATTCGGTCAGAGCCTTTTCGCCCAACTCAAAAGCCTTGTTTTCGACATATCCGTATTCAAGCAAAAACTGAGCCGGTGTAACTTTCCCGAAATGAGCCTTTATATATGCGGCATCTTCGGCATCGGGATCGCTTTCAATATAGAAATAGCCTATACCGAGAAGGTCGGGGCAGTCGTTTTCACGCCAGATAGTATTAAAGCGTGTTTCGGGCAAAGAACGCGGCATTGAAAGATTAAAATAATATGTAGGCTCGGGATTTTCCGTCATAAGCTCTTCAAGCTCTTTCATTGCCTGCTTATAATCGCTGTAATTTTTGCCGCAGCGGCTGCCGACAAGACCGTTTGTAATATAACTTGAAGAATTTATTATGACCGTCGTTGATTTTTTGTTGTTTTCGCCGACTATCTTTTCAATATCTTTTCTTACTTTTGCGCTGTCACCGAAATGACTGACGGACAGGTCGTCCGAAAAAATATCCAAATTTTCCTTGTCGGCGCATATGAAAGTATCTCCGCCAAGCTCTGCCAGATCGCCAAGATATTCGCAGCTGACAGGTCTGCTGTCTATAGGTGAGGTTATCACGGTGTCGGCATAAACCGTTGCCGACATAAAACATAACGCTGCCACCATTGCCGATAATAATTTTTTCATATCATACACCTCCTGATGTTGTTTCCGTCGTCTGTTCTTCTGTTTTTATAAATTTATTCTGTGAAAATATCCAATCAAAACTGTCCGGATTAGCCCATATGCCCTTATCCTCAAATTCCACACGGTCAACTATTATATTGACTTCGGCGCAATCGGCATTAAGCGCCATTGCGGCTGCAAGCGACCTGACCTCGCCCGGGTCAAAGGCTGCATCTTCCCAACCGAGTTTTCTTATATGTTCGCGAACACAACCGTTGGGCGCAGCCGACACCGGTTCGCCGTTTTTGTCATATTCGGCTATAAGAAAACTTATATTTTTTATCACACGTTCCGAACTGCTTGTCACATCAAAACGCAAATCAAGAAGATTTCTGCCCTCGCGTTGAATTATGCCTATTTCACCGATATTTATAAACGCACAGTCGGCACTTTTTGCCTTGGTGTGTATATCCGACATTTTTATCAGCTTTTCGGAAAAAACAGGTTCTGTATCCACTGTCTTATCCTTATAAACAATTCTTGTAACAGCTGCGGAAATATACTCAGCGCCTTCGACTTTTTCTATAAAACGTTCAAGCCCGTCCGTAAAACCCGACGGTACTATTGCATCTATATCGACCTTTTTTTCATCCAACTCTTTTTTGTCTTTATCCAGATACCTGACCGCTATTGAGTAACCGTAAATATTCTCGCCGTTATTTTTTATCATAACATGGGGTATGCCGAAACCGTCAGTAAAAGCATAACTTACTTCCACATCCGAATTGCTGTTTTGGGGGGGAGTTTTTGCTTCTACGGTCTCCGTCGTTGTTTCGGTCTGTTCTTCGGTAACGACCTCGTATACGCCGACCGGAACAGCCCCGGTATTTTTTACATAATAAATCATTGTTGCACATACTATGGCGCTTAACGCAAGATATGCTATTATACCTTTATCTGTTTTCATAATTTCACCGTTTTCAAAACTAAAAGGGACAGCCTTTGCTGCCCCTTTAGAACCATTTTTACCGACAGATAAGCTGCTGTCGTCGATCTCTTCCGAAACCGCAGATAACAAGCTTAGCTTACAAACAGTTTACGGCAGGCTCATTTGTTTTTGATCGCTGCCGAAACAAAACCGTTAAACAACGGGTGCGGTTTATTGGGACGGCTTTTAAATTCGGGATGGAACTGAACGCTTACAAACCAAGGGTGTACATCCTTTTGCAATTCCACTATCTCAACAAGACGCTTGTCGGGTGAAAGACCCGCTATTACCAGACCCGCCTTTTCCATTTCGTACCTATAATTATTGTTAAATTCGTAGCGGTGCCTGTGTCTTTCGGATATTTCGTCGGTTTTATATGCATCTTTTGAATGTGTGCCGTCTGCAAGTTTGCAGGGATAAGCGCCAAGGCGCATCGTACCGCCCATATTTGCAATATTTTTCTGATCGGGCATAATATCTATAACGGGGTTTTCGGTATCGGGCGCTATTTCTGCCGTATGCGCATCTTTCAGCCCAAGTATGTTCCTTGCAAATTCTATCACCGTACAGTGCATACCAAGGCAAATGCCGAAAAACGGTATTTTATTCTCCCTTGCATACTGTACTGCGCTTATCTTGCCTTCGACGCCTCTTTCACCAAAG
>CANRCU010000065.1 GCA_947629215.1 uncultured Clostridia bacterium | reverse complement strand
TGCGGCAGCATGATTTCGGTGTAGTAGCCGACCATAATATAATCTCTGCCGAAACGGGACATATCCTTTACGATAATCGTGCCGATTCGTCCGCTGTTTACGTCATCCATCATCCTTTGGAAGTCGGGACGGTTGAAAGATGAAGTTAGATAGCGTTACTTTTCAAAACCGTAGAAAAACAATAAAAAATATGTTGTTCTGACGGCGACAAGCAAGATATTGTACTGAAAATTCAATAACACCGTTAAAGCGGCGTTTACTAATTCCCACACGGGAAGATAGGAACGCCGCTTTTTCTTTTCCCCGAAGTTACGCGGGAGGTACGCCCAGACGCGCCACAATGCGTTTTGGGACGCGGCGGCGATATGGCAAGGGATTTCCCGTCTATACCGAAAACGGCGCACTATCGCGTTACAGACCAAAAACAAAGGAGTGATACACAATGGCAGTTTTTCGTGTGGAGCGAAACACAGGCTATACCGTAATGAGCAATCACCACTTACGAAACAAAGACTTGACCTTAAAGGCAAAAGGGCTGTTGTCGCAAATGCTCTCCCTACCCGAAGATTGGGACTATACCCTTGCGGGGCTGTCATACATCAACCGCGAAAGCGTTGACGCTATCCGTACCGCGATATGGGAGCTTGAAAAAGCGGGATATATCAAGCGGTATCAAGGACGCGACGAGCGCGGCAAAATGACCGCGATTGAATACGTCATTTACGAACAGCCACAGCCGCTATTGGAAAATCCAACAACGGATAATCCGATATTGGAAAATCCGACATCGGATAAACCGACATCGGAAAATCCAACGCAAATAAATAAAGATATATTAAATACTAACTTACCAAAGAAAGATAAATCAATTACGGATTTATCAAATACCGATTCCATTCCTATCCTTTCCCAAGAGCCCTTTCCTTTCGGAGAGGACGCGGCAGAGCCGACGGAACGGAAAGGAAAAGAAGCGGCAACAGAAAGCGCAGTAGAAATATATCGGGAGATCATCAAGGATAATATCGAATATGATATTCTCCTACACGACAACAGATTTGACAAAGATCGCATTGACGAAATTCTTGACATAATTCTTGAAACGGTATGTACGGCAAGAAAGACGCTACGCATAGCGGGCGACGATTACCCCGCAGAGCTTGTCAAGTCAAAGTTTTTGAAGTTGAATAGCTCGCATATAGAGTTTGTTTTGGATTGTATGAAGCAGAACACAACAAAGGTACGCAACATCAAGCAGTATCTACGGGCTGTACTCTTTAATGCACCGTCCACCATAGACAACTACTATACCGCCCTTGTCGCTCACGATATGGCGGCGGGCTATTTCAAAAAAGAATAATCCGAGGGGTGATACCGTATGACAAATCCGTACCGTTCGGGGGTACCGCCCTAACACAGAAATTTACCTTGCGAAAGGAGGAACAAAATGCAAGACCAGGTAAACGAAAAAGTGGTAGCCGTTTCAATCAAAACAACCAAGCTGACCGCTTCCGTTCTGCAAGAGGCAATCAAACAAGTGCTTGCCAAAATGAAATCGCAGAAAGGAAAACAGCCGCGCGGCAAGCAGACCCTAAAACAGCTTATGAAGCAGAACACGGGCATTTCAAACATTGAAATTACCGACAGCAATATCAAAGACTTTACCGCGACGGCGAAAAAGTACGGGATAGACTTCGCGCTGAAAAAGGACGCAACCGAAAACCCGCCCCGCTATCTTGTATTTTTCAAGGGACGGGACGCTGACGTTCTGACGGCGGCGTTTAAGGAGTTTTCCGCAAAGAAGCTGACAAAGGAACAGAAGCCGTCTATCAAGAAACTGCTTGCCACAATGAAAGAAAAAGCGGCGGCTCGGAACGCACAGCGCGAGAAAGTCAACAAGAAAGATCGAGGGCTGACGCTATGAAAAAGAAATCAATCAAGCCTATTTTGTTAAAGCTCCCGTATCTCGCTTTTGTCTATCTCTTTGACAAGCTCACCGAAGCAATCCGTCTTTCCTTGCGGGAGGACGTGATGAAAACGCTGTTAGCTATGGGCGAGGGCTTTGCCGAAGCGTTTGAAACATTCGCGCCGAGCTTCCACCCCGTAGATTTGACCGTCGCCGTGATCGGAACGGGGCTTATCTTCCTTGTTATGTATGTGCGCGGGCTTGAAGCCCGGAAGTACCGCAAAGGAATGGAATACGGCTCGGCACGTTGGGGCAACGCCGAGGATATTGCCCCGTACATAGACCCCGTTTTTGAAAATAACGTACTTCTTACCAACACCGAGCGTCTTATGATGTCAAGCCGCCCGTCACACCCGAAATACGCAAGAAACAAAAATGTGCTTGTAGTCGGCGGTAGCGGAAGCGGCAAGACCCGGTTTTTTGTAAAACCGAATTTAATGCAAATGCACAGCTCCTATGTTGTCACAGACCCCAAAGGCACCGTCCTCATTGAGTGCGGGAAAATGCTACAACGGGCGGGATATAAAATCAAGGTGCTGAATACGATCAATTTCAAAAAATCAATGCACTATAACCCGTTTGCGTATATCCATAACGAAACCGATATTTTGAAGCTCGTAAACACCTTGATTGAGAACACCAAGGGCGACGGCGAAAAAAGCGGCGAGGACTTTTGGGTAAAAGCCGAGAAGCTCTATTACTGTGCGCTGATCGGATATATCCATTACGAAACCCCCGAAAGCGAAAAGAACATATCCACTCTGCTTGATATGATTAACGCTTCCGAAGCCCGCGAGGACGACGAGGAATTTCAAAATCCCGTTGACCTTATGTTTGAGAGATTAGAGGAAAAAGACCCCGAACACTTTGCCGTGAAGCAGTATAAGAAATACAAGCTCGCGGCTGGTAAAACGGCAAAATCAATCCTCATATCGTGCGGTGCGCGTCTTGCTCCTTTTGACATTAAGGAACTCCGCGAACTTATGGAAACCGACGAAATGGAGCTTGACACCCTCGGAGATCGTAAGACGGCGTTATTCATCATTTCAAGCGATACCAACAGCACCTTTGACTTTGTAAACGCGCTGATCTGCTCACAGCTTTTTAACGTACTGTGTACCAAAGCCGACGATGTGTACGGCGGGCGGCTTCCCGTTCACGTCCGTTGTCTGCTCGACGAATTTGCAAATA
Organism: uncultured Clostridia bacterium; assembly: GCA_947629215.1. Classification (GTDB taxonomy): domain Bacteria; phylum Bacillota; class Clostridia; order Lachnospirales; family CAG-274; genus RGIG4310. The sequence goes on along the minus strand of CANRCU010000065.1, from coordinate 6,743 downwards.
TCAAAATCCCGGATATGCAACGTCTGATCGCCGTACTCCGAAGCCGTGAAATCTCTTGTTCCCTTGTGGTGCAATCCCAAAGTCAGCTAAAAGCCATTTACAAAGATCACGCTGATACCATAGTCGGCAACTGTGATACTATGCTGTTCCTCGGCGGCAAGGAGAAAACGACGCTCAAAGAAATCTCCGAAATCTTGGGTAAGGAAACAATCGACAGCTTTAATAAAAGTGAAAACCGAGGACGCGAGGTGTCCCACGGGCTGAACTTTCAAAAGCTCGGCAAGGAGCTTATGACACAAGACGAAATTGCCACAATGGACGGCAGTAAATGTATTCTGCAAGTGCGCGGTGTACGCCCCTTTATCTCGGATAAATTCGATATTACCGCGCACCCGAACTATAAATACCTCTCTGACTTCGACAAGAAAAACACCTTTGACCCCGAAAAGGAGTTGAAGCATCGCCCCGCAATCGTCGGGCAAAACGAAGTCTTTGACTATTACGAAATCGACGTTAGCGACGCAGGATAACACGCATACTGACGGGAAAGGAGGATAAATTGAAACAAGTAAATACGGGCTATGAGGTACGCGCTCCCACTCGGCAGCGCGTAACGTAGCACCCCCCGCCGTCGTTCATCGACGGCATACCGCCGCAGAAATACGGCGGTTTTCTTATACCCAAAACAAAAAACACAAAATCAAAACAATAATTTTAACAGCCGCAAAGCGGCAGAAAGTGAGGAAAATATATGTCATTTTTTACTTCGGCAGTTGGTGTACTTCAAACCCTTGTAATCGCGCTCGGCGCAGGTCTTGCCATTTGGGGCGTTGTCAATCTTATGGAGGGCTACGGTAACGATAACCCCGGTGCAAAGTCGCAGGGTATGAAACAGCTTATGGCGGGCGGCGGTGTCGCGCTGATCGGTCTTACCCTTGTACCGCTTCTTTCGGGACTTTTCACCGTATAAGCCCGTAAAAGGTACCGCTTATGAAAGGCATACTTGACTCGATTAACGAATGGATAAGGGAAATTCTCATAGGAGCCATAAACGGTAATCTGTCAACTATGTTCGGGGACGTAAACGAAAAGGTCGGAAGCATAGCGGGCGAAGTCGGACAGACCCCGCAAGCGTGGAACGCAAGCATATTTTCTATGATACGGACGCTATCGGAAAACGTGATCGTTCCCGTTGCGGGGCTTGTCATTACCTACGTTCTTTGTTATGAGCTAATCACGATGATAACAGATAAGAACAATATGCACGATGTTGACACGTTTATGTTTTTCAAGTGGTTTTTCAAATCGTGGGTAGCGGTCTATCTCGTTACCCACACCTTTGATATAACAATGGCGGTATTTGAGCTTGCACAGCACGTTGTAGGCGGCGCGGCGGGTGTCATTGGTGGAAACACAAGTATCAATGTCAACTCCGCGCTGTCCTCAATGCAATCACAGCTTGGCTCAATGGAGATCCCCGAACTGCTCTTGCTCGTTATGGAAACAAGCCTTGTCAGCTTATGTATGAAAATAATGTCAATTCTGATAACGGTTATTCTGTACGGGCGTATGATAGAAATTTACCTTTACTGCTCCGTCGCTCCCATTCCGTTCGCAACAATGACAAACCGCGAATGGGGACAGATCGGAAACAACTACCTCAGAAGCCTTTTTGCCCTCGGTTTTCAAGGCTTCCTCATTATGATTTGCGTGGGTATCTATGCCGTACTTGTAAACAGTATGATTATAGCGAACAATCTGCACAGCGCGATCTTCTCCCTCGCGTCGTACACGGTCATTCTTTGCTTCTCACTGTTCAAATCGGGCGCACTCGCAAAATCAATCTTTAACGCGCATTAAGGAGGTACAAAGCACATTCAAAAGAAATACAGCATTATCTACGCAGACCCGCCGTGGCGGTACCGTACCTATTCAAAGAAAGGTCAAGGACGCTCGGCTGAAAGTCATTACCCAACTATGAGCATTAAGGAAATCAAAGCTCTGCCCGTCGGGGAGCTTGCAGACAAAAATTGCTCTCTCTTTATGTGGCTGACGTTACCTTGCTTGTATGAAGCCCTTGACGTATTAAAGGCGTGGGGCTTTGAGTATAAGACCGTCGCTTTTGTATGGGTAAAGCAAAACCGAAAAAGCAACGGTTTATTTTGGGGTATGGGCTATTGGACGCGAGCTAACGCCGAGCTTTGCATACTTGCTACACGCGGAAAACCTAAACGTATCTCGCCCCGCGTTCATCAAATTATCATCAGCCACGTTGAACAGCACAGCAAAAAGCCCGACGAAGCGCGGGACAGAATTATATCACTTATGGGAGATCTCCCGCGTATTGAGCTTTTTGCAAGGCAAGCAACGAAAGGTTGGGACGTATGGGGTAACGAGGTCAACAGCGACATTGCACTATAACAAACGAAAGGAGGTCAGATAATGGCTTACGTTCCCGTTCCGAAAGACTTAACCAAAGTCAAAAGCAAATTCGCTTTCAATCTCACGAAGCGTCAAATACTCTGTTTCGGACTTGCGGCGGCTATCGGGCTACCGCTTTTCTTTTTACTCAAAGGGGCGACGGGTACAACCGTTGCGGCGTTTGCAATGATACTTGTAATGCTCCCTTGCTTCCTCTTTGCTATGTATGAGAAAAACGGTATGCCGCTTGAAAAGGTACTCCGAAACGTCATACAGACAAAATTCATTCGCCCGAAAGAGCGACCGTATAAAACACAGAACTTTTACGTCGTCGTAGAACGGCAAACAAAACTAACAAAGGAGGTATCAGCTATTGTCAAAGGTACAGACAGTAAAACCAAAGACGCAGACGGCAAGCGCACCCACGCAGAGCCGTAAGCTCTCCCGCGCCGAACAAAATCAAATAGCCGCCGCGATCAAACGCGCAAAGGGCGACGGTAAGGCAAAGACGGCGCAACAGACAATTCCGTATCAACAGATGTACCGCGACGTCGTTTGTCATATCGGCGGGAAGAAATACAGTAAAAGCGTTCAGTTTGAGGATATAAACTATCAGCTTGCACAGCCCGACGAAAAGAGCGCGATTTTCGACCATTGGTGCGATTTTCTCAACTACTTTGACGCTTCCGTATCGGTACAGCTTTCTTTCATCAATCAAGGCACAAAGAGCGACGAAGCCGAAAAAGCGATTGAGATCACCCCGAAAGGCGACGACTTTGACAGCATTCGCGCAGAATACGCAGATATGCTCAAAGGTCAGCTTGCAAAAAGCAATAACGGCATAGTCAAAGCAAAATATATTACCTTTTCCGTCGAAGCGGAAAACATCAAGGCGGCAAGGGCGCGACTTGCCCGTATCGAAACCGATATTTTAAGCAATTTCAAGGTACTTGGTGTAGCGGCAAAGCCTATGACGGGTTATGATCGTTTGGAAACCCTACACGGTACGTTCCACCCCGACAGCGAGCCGTTCCGCTTCTCTTGGAATTGGCTTGCCCCGTCGGGACTATCCACAAAGGATTTTATCGCGCCGTCCTCGTTTGCGTTCGGTGATGGGCGCACGTTCAAAATGGGGCGCAAGCTCGGCGCGGTGTCTTTCTTGCAAATCCTCGCCCCCGAACTGAACGACCGTATGCTTGCGGATATTCTCGATTTGGAATCGGGTATTATCGTCAATCTGCATATCAAGAGTATCGACCAGGGCGAAGCAATCAAGACCATTAAGCGCAAGATTACAGACCTTGACAAGATGAAGATTGAGGAACAGAAAAAGGCGGTACGCAACGGGTACGATATGGATATTATTCCGTCCGACCTTGCGACTTTCGGAAACGAAGCAAAAAATCTGTTGCAGGATTTACAGAGCCGCAACGAGCGAATGTTTTTACTCACGTTCCTTGTCGTCAATCTTGCCGACACAAAACAAAAGCTCGACAATGAAATTTTCTCGGTATCGGGTATCGCGCAGAAATACAACTGTGCCTTGACCCGCCTTGACTTTCAGCAAGAAGCGGGCTTTATGTCAAGTCTGCCCCTCGGAGATAATCAGATCGAAATACAGCGCGGGCTGACGACCTCAAGCACAGCAATTTTTATCCCTTTTATCACACAAGAGTTATTCCAAACGGGCGAAGCTCTCTACTACGGGCTGAACGCACTATCAAACAATATGATAATGTGCGACCGCAAGAAGCTCAAAAACCCGAACGGGCTAATCCTCGGCACTCCCGGAAGCGGTAAATCATTCTCGGCAAAGCGTGAAATGACAAACGCCTTTCTTATCACCGACGACGATATTATCATTTGCGACCCCGAAGCCGAGTATTTCCCCCTTGTTGAGCGTTTACACGGTCAAGTTATCCGTCTGTCGCCGTCGGGTATCGGCAACGACGGAAAGCCGCAGTACATTAACCCTATGGATATAAACCTTGAATACGACGAAAACCCGCTTGCGCTGAAATCCGACTTTATCCTTTCTCTGTGTGAGCTGATCGTCGGCGGCAAGACGGGGCTTGAACCCGTGGAAAAGACGGTCATTGACCGCGCTGTCAGAAACGTGTACCGCCCCTTTATGGCAAATCCCGACCCCGCACAAATGCCTATCTTGGGCGACCTCTACAACGAGCTTTTGAAACAGCCCGAACCCGAAGCGGCGCGGATTGCGTCGGCGTTGGAGCTTTACGTTTCGGGAAGTCTGAACGTCTTCAACCACCGTACAAACGTAGAGCTTACAAACCGCCTTGTCTGCTTTGACATCAAACAGCTTGGAAAGCAGTTAAAGAAGATCGGTATGCTCATTGTGCAAGATCAAGTGTGGAATCGCGTTACCGTCAACCGTGACGCAAAGAAGTCAACGAGATACTATATTGACGAAATGCACCTACTACTCAAAGAAGAACAGACCGCCGCTTACACGGTGGAAATTTGGAAGCGTTTTAGAAAGTGGGGCGGTATTCCGTCGGGGCTGACGCAGAACGTCAAGGACTTGCTTGCTTCAAAGGAAGTGGAAAACATCTTTGAAAACAGCGACTTTATCCTTATGCTCAATCAAGCGGCGGGAGATCGCGCTATCCTTGCAAAACAGCTAAATATTTCTCCGCGACAAATGAAATACGTTACGCAAGCCGACGCGGGTGAGGGCTTAATTTTTTACGGAAACGTCATACTTCCATTTGTTGACCGCTTCCCGAAGGACACCGAGCTTTACCGCGTTATGACGACCAAACCCGAAGAAGTGGGAGAAAACACGATATGAGCGAAAATATTATCATTAACCGCGATTGTCTTTTAGGTCTCCGCGACCTACCCGACGAAAGCGTGAATTGTTGCGTAACGTCGCCGCCGTATTACGCCTTGCGTGATTACGGTATGGACGCGCAGATCGGACGCGAGGACAGTCCCGAAGAATACATACGTCGGCTTGTTCTTGTGTTCCGTGAGGTGCGCCGCGTACTGACAAACGACGGCACTTTATGGCTGAATATCGCAGACACCTATTGCGGAACGGGAAACAAGAGCGACTATCTTGACCCGAAAAATCCCAAAGGCAGAAACGGACAGAGTGTGTCCCTTGCCCGACGTGCGAGCGAGTGCAAACAAAAGGATATGATCGGTATTCCGTGGCTGCTTGCATTTGCTCTCCGCGCTGACGGGTGGTATTTGCGAAGCGACATTATTTGGTGCAAAGCAAACCCTATGCCCGAAAGTTGTAAAGACCGTCCGAGCCGTTGCTATGAACACGTCTTTTTGCTTACCAAGTCAAAGAAGTATTACTATGACGCGCTCGCCATAGCCGAGCCGATTGCCGAGGGTACGGCGGCAAGGTATAAAGGCGGTCGAAGTGCAAGCAGTAAATACGCCGAGGAAATCCCCGGACAAGGCAAGGTGCAAAAGCTCAATGCGGCGCGGGCGGCGGGTACGATCACCGACGCGGATATATCGTGAGAAATGCCCGCGACGTGTGGCACATCAACACCGTACCCTACAAGGGCTGGCATTTTGCCGCCTACCCGCCGAAGCTCGCGGAAAGGTGTATTTTAGCGGGCTGTCCTCGCGGCGGTATCGTTCTTGACCCCTTTTTCGGAAGCGGAACAACGGGGCTTGCGGCGGTTAAGAATGACCGCCGCTATATCGGTATCGAGCTTAATGCCGAGTATTGCGAGCTTGCAAAAGAACGGATTGGAGGTGTGAAGCTATGAGCGAGCCGCAAAAGCCGAAAAGTTACCGTTTACAATTCACCGATGAAGAACGGGCAAGTCCCGAGCTTGACAAGTATATCAAGAAATCGGAGAAAGCGGCTGACCGCTATGACAAGGCAAGTGCGGCTATCCCGAAGAAAAACAAAATTGTCAAGGAACGTACCTTTGACGAAGCGACGGGCAAAGCAAAAACACGGCTTCACTTTGAAAAACAAGACAAGCCGCCGAGCGACGCGAGGGGCAAACACAAAAGCCCCTTGCGTCCTGTCGCCCAAGCCGAGTTATACGTTCACGGCAAGATACACGAAGTTGAAAAGGAAAATTCGGGCGTAGAAGCGACACACAAGAGCGAGGAACTTGCCGAGGGCGCGGCGAAGTATGGGGCGCGGAAGCTCAAAGAGGGCTACCACAGTCGCAAGCTCAAACCATACCGAACCGCCGCAAAAGCTGAAAAAGCGGCTATCAAGGCAAACGCAGAATTTAAGTATCAAAAGGCACTCCAGGATAACCCGCAGATCGCCGCATCAAATCCATTTTCCCGCTTTATGCAAAAACAGCGTATCA
>CANRCU010000064.1 GCA_947629215.1 uncultured Clostridia bacterium | reverse complement strand
TGAAATAATCCGCTATGGCTTTTGCGCTGCGCACTGTGCCGTATTCGCTCGCTCTTGTGGCAACGTTTTCCATCCTCACTATTACGGGAATTATGCCCGCAAATATAAATAGTATAATGCCCGTTATAGGGTTTGTTTCGTTTTTTTTATTATTCATAAGTACACCTCATATAAAAAGGGGCGGAATATGCCCCCTATTTACATTTTATAAACTATCCTTCCCGTTGCGGCTGAGTCTGTAAGACAAAGTAAGCAGACTGTCGGTAAGATGAACATTTTCAACGGTGATACTGTCGGGAGTTTTAAGATCGACATGAGAAAAATTCCATATACCGCTGATATTGTTCCTTATAAGGGTAGGCAAAACCTCGGATACATTAGCTTTCGGCAGCGCAAGCACGGCAATATCGACACTGTTATTTTTCAAATATGCATCAAGCCCCGATATATCCATTATTTCAAGACCGCGAATTTTTATACCTATAAGCCGCGGATTTTTATCGAAAATGGCAGTGAATTTAAAGCCTCTCTTCTGGAAATTGCTGTAGTTTGCAAGCGTCTGCCCAAGATTTCCGCCGCCTATTATTATAAGATTATAGGTACGCTGAAGCCCAAGAATTGATTTTATCTCGTCATAGAGCAGCTCTACATTATAACCGTAGCCCTGTTGGCCAAAACAGCCGAATTTGTTTAAATCCTGCCTTATCTGCGATGCCGTAAGGTTCATTCGTCTTGCAAGATCGTTTGATGAAATGCGTGTGATGCCGTGTTCAAGCAAATCACCGAGATAACGATAATATCTCGGCAGCCGTTTTATAACGGCAATAGAAATATCTTTATCCATAAATGCCACCTGTCGAGTCAAAGCCCGTCTTTCCGGTCAACTTATATTTTCAACAAAATCTGCCCTTGCGGGACTTTATAAAAGAGATCGAATATCACGACCCATATGCACCGTCCTTATTTTTGCCTGCGGTACAAAAATCGACCTATTGTTATTTATATAATAAAACATTATACTATTTTTTTTATATTTTGTCAACTTTACACTTTTATATTGCTTAAAAATCTGTTAAAATATCATTAGTTATGTTTTTGGAGGTAAAAAAATGATAATTGGATTAAACGGTATCGAAAAATCCTTTGGTACCGATGTAATACTGAAAAACGTTACTTTTACACTTGAAGAGAAGGAAAAAGCAGCGCTTATCGGCGTTAACGGTGCAGGGAAGTCAACGCTGTTCAAAATAATAACGGGCGAAATGTCGGCGGATTCGGGCGAAATATTCCTGCCAAAGACCGCAAAGCTTGGGTATTTTTCTCAAAATCTTCAAATAGACGGCACCAAAACTGTATATGATGAACTGTTGAGCGTATTTGACGAAATAATCGAGATAGAAGAAAAAATGCGCGAACTGGAAAGCGAAATGTCCCGTCTGAAAGGCGAAGAACTTGAAAAGGCAATGCAGCTCTATTCAGAGCTTTCGCATAAAATGGAACGCGAAAACGGTTATGAATATCAAAGCCGTATACGCGGCGTTATAAAAGGTTTGGGGTTTGACGAAAGCACCCTTTTTAAACCCGTAAATATACTTTCGGGCGGACAAAAAACAAGGATAGCGCTTGGAAAGCTGCTTTTGAGTACACCCGAGCTGCTGCTGCTGGACGAGCCGACAAATCATCTTGATATAGAAAGCATACAATGGCTTGAAGATTTTCTGAACGGATACCCGAACAGCCTGATAGTTATTTCTCACGACCGCTATTTTCTCAATAAAGTAACGCGTAAAACAATAGAAATAGAAAACGGCAGATCGACCGTATATTTCGGAAATTATACCTATTATATAAATAAAAAAGCTGCAGAGCGGGAGATACAGCAAAGGCATTATATAAATCAACAAAAAGAGATAAAGCACCAACAGCAGGTCATTGAAAAACTGCGTTCATTCAACCGTGAAAAATCTATAAAAAGAGCTGAAAGCCGCGAAAAACAGCTTGAAAAAATGACTCCCGCGGAAAGACCCGAAAATCTGCCGGATAAAATGCGTCTTGTTTTCAAGCCTTCAAGAGAAAGCGGCAACGATGTACTGACCGTGACAGAAATTTCAAAAAGTTTTGACGGCAAAGAGATATTCCGAAATATATCTTTTAACATAAAAAAAGGCGAAAGAATAGCCCTTGTAGGTGCAAACGGCACGGGAAAAACAACCATACTGAAAATAATAATGCAAAGGCTTGCCCCGGACAGCGGAAAAGTTGCAGTCGGCTCCAACGTATTTATCGGCTATTACGATCAGGAACAGGAAGACCTAAATATCAATAAAAGCATTTTTGACGAAATATCGGATAGCTATCCCGAACTTACAAACCTTGAAATAAGAAACGCCCTTGCAGCCTTTGTATTCACAAATGAAGATGTATTTAAGACTATATCCTCGCTGAGCGGAGGCGAAAAAGGTCGTGTAATGCTTGCGAAAATAATGCTTGGCAACGCAAATTTTCTGATATTGGACGAGCCTACAAACAACCTTGATCTGAACAGCAAAGAGATACTTGAAAATGCGCTTGATTCCTACGAGGGTACCGTTTTATATATCTCGCACGACCGCTATTTCATAAACAGCACTGCCACCCGACTGCTTGAGTTGACGCCCGACGGAATAAAAAATTATCTCGGCAATTATGATTTTTATATCGAACACAAAGAAATGCAGGATATAAAAGCCGAAGAAAAGCCGATATTGGGATCTGACGGACGCCTTGACTGGAAAAAGCAAAAAGAAGAACAGGCAACAAAGCGCAAAGCCGAGGCAAAAATAAAAAAACTTGAGACCGATATTGCGGACACCGAAAATAAAATATCCGAATATGATAATTTGCTTGCAAGCGAAGATGTTTACAGCGACGCTGCCAAAACTGCCGAAATATTCGCGCAAAAAACCGAATTGGAAGAATCGCTTATGGAATTATATGAACAATGGGACAGAATAAGCGAATAACATCGCCACTTTTTACATATAATAATTTCCGAAATAAAAATTTTCCGTATTTTTTAACAATTTTACTGGACAAATCAAGTTTTTTATTGTAAAATATATTTATAGCGTATTTCAACAATGAGGTGGATAAATATGAGCGAAAATAATTATGTTATAACTATCGCAAGGCAGTTTTGCAGCGGCGGTAATGCAGTAGGCAAAGCCCTTGCCGAAAAACTTGATATAAAAATGTATGATAAACAGCTTATCTCAATGGCTGCGCAAAAAAGCGGATACAACGAGGCAATTTTTGAACAGGCTGACGAAGTGGCATCAAACAGCCTGCTGTACTCTGTTGTTATGGGTTCATATCCGATGGGTTCTCTTATGTTCAATCACAACAATACGGTGACCAATGACAATCTTTTTACTTTACAGTCAAATATAATAAAGGAAACTGCCGAACATGAAAGCTGCATCGTTATCGGACGCTGTGCAAACTATGTTCTTCGTAATCATCCGCGTCTGTTAAGCGTTTATCTCTGGGCGGATACGGAATACAGAAAAAAACGCTTTGTTGAGCTTTATAAAGAGCCAAAAGAAAAAGACATAGAAACAGAACTGAACAAAGCGGACAAAAAGCGCCGTAACTACTATAACTATTATTCGGGCAAAGAGTGGGACAATGCCACAAGCTATGACCTTGTTATCAATGTTTCAAAATCAGGGATAGACGGTGCTGTCAAGCAAATACTTGACTTTAAAGATGTTTTGGGATATTAACAAACCGATTAAGTACCCGCCTGTTAATAGGTAGGTACTTAATGTTGTTTTGGGCAGAAGTACAAAAAACTTCAACAAAAACTGTTGTTCACGAATACACAAGTAAAAATATCATTGACTACCGCCAAAATGAACTTTTTACGATCCGACCCCACTGTTAATGTGGGGTTTCTTTCATTATATATTGTTCAAATCCTTAACTGCACCACCCTACCGAGCACAGACTCTAATAAAAAGATATTTAATATTTTTACAAAAAACTCTTGACAAATAATGTTTTTAGTGGTATCTTATATTTAAAGGTTAGCACTCAACCCTTGTGAGTGCTAACAACAAAAACAAAGCCGCATAAAAAGAAGGTGGTTGCATGGACTTAAATGACAGAAAATTTAAAATACTTGAAGCCATTATCACAGATTATATAAAAACAGCCGAACCCATTGGCTCAAGGACGATCGCCAAAAAATATGATCTTGGGGTATCAAGTGCAACTATCCGCAACGATATGAGTGATCTTGAAGAGTTGGGACTCATCGTACAGCCACATACCTCGGCAGGACGCATACCGTCGGACAGGGGCTACCGCCTTTATGTCGATAAAATGATGCAGTCACAAGAGCTTTCGCCCGAAGTATCCGAGCTTTTACACAATGTTATAGAAAACAATATCGGTCAGATAGATTATCTGATGCAACAAACGGCAAAAGCCTTGGCGGCGCTCACCAACTACACCATTGTTGTGACGGAACCGAAAAGCCCGAAGCTGAACATAAAACATGTTCAGCTTGTACCGATAGATGACAGCTCGGTCGTGGCAGTCATTGTTACGGAAAACAAGGCGGTCAAAAATTATGTTATAAGGGTAACCGATGTTCCCGGACTTGAAACGCTCAATTCCATCTCAAATGCAATGAATGCAGCAATAAAAAGATATTCATTGCAAGATATGGAAAGTATTGCAGCCGTAATGCTGCAAACTTTTCCCGAAAGCCGGGAATTGACAACAAAATTTTTAAAAACTATCATATCCGCCGTCAGACAAAATGACAATGTACAATACTATACAAGCGGGGTCAACAATATTCTCGGGTTCCCCGAATTCAGCGATGTCGGTAAAGCGCAGAATATCTTCCGCGCATTGGAAGAAAAAGATATTCTCATAACCCTGTTTGACCGTAACGGCGAACACAACAACGATGTGCATATAGTCATCGGCGGAGAAAACAATACAAAAGAATTGCAGGATTGCAGCATTGTACGCGCAGACTATAATTTCGGTAATGACAGCTACGGTTCGATAGGCGTCATAGGTCCGACAAGAATGAACTACGGTCAGACCGTATCGCTGCTGAATGCAATAATCAAAAATCTGGACAGTGTAATAAAAAACCTGTCAAAGGATGATAATAATGGAGGATAGAGTTAAATGGCAACAGACAAAGTTAACAAGGACATAGAAAAAGACAAAGCCGAAGAACTTCAACCGGAGGAAACTGCGGAAGAAACGGTAAAACAAGAAGAAATATCGGAGAAAAACGATGATACTGCAGAGCCTGACGAAACCGAAGAAAGTATAGAAGAAAAACTACAAAAAACGGAACAGGCTCTGAAGGATACCTACGACAAGTATCTTCGCCAGGTAGCGGAGTTTGACAATTTCAGGAAACGCACCAATGCAGAAAAAACAGGTATGTATAACAACGGTGTGCGTGATACCGTAGAAAAACTTCTACCCGTTATCGACAACTTTGAAAGAGCTGTTACAATGTCGGAAGAAAAGGAAAGCAGCCTGTATAAAGGCACCGAAATGATATTAAAACAGTTCCTTGAGATTTTGTCGGCACTCGGCGTAGAGGAAATACCCGCCGAAGGCGAACCGTTCGACCCGAACATTCATTCAGCAGTTATGCATATTGAAGATGAAAAATGCGACGAAAATGTTGTTGTTGAAGTTTTCCAAAAGGGTTATAAACTTGACGGCAAGGTTATTCGCCCGAGTATGGTAAAAGTTGCAAACTGATTTGAAAACAAAGAAAATCTATTCTATCATTAAGGAGGAATTTATAATGAGTAAAATAATAGGTATTGACTTAGGAACAACAAATTCATGTGTAGCAGTTATGGAGGGCGGTCAGCCCGTTGTTATCACCAATGTTGAAGGTGAAAGAACCACTCCGTCTATCGTCGGCTTTACAAAAGCAGGCGAACGTCTTGTCGGCGAAACGGCAAAACGTCAGGCTGTAACAAATGTTGAAGGTACGGTCATCTCTATCAAAAGACATATGGGCGAGGATTACAAGTTCACTTATGACGGCAAAAAATTCTCACCACAGGAAATTTCCGCTATGATCCTTCAGAAATTGAAAAAAGATGCGGAAAGTTACCTTGGTGAAAGCGTTACGGAAGCCGTTATCACAGTTCCCGCTTACTTTACCGACAGTCAGCGCCAGGCTACAAAAGACGCAGGCAAAATTGCAGGTCTTGACGTAAAGCGTATTATAAACGAACCTACAGCCGCAGCTCTTGCCTATGGTCTTGATAACGAAAAAGAACAGAGAATAATGGTATACGACCTTGGCGGCGGTACATTTGATGTTTCCATAATCGAGATAGGCGACGGTGTTATCGAGGTTCTCGCAACAAGCGGTAACAACCACTTAGGCGGCGATGACTTCGACCAGAGAATAATCGACTATCTTGTAAAAGAATTTAAGGCAAAAGAGGGTATTGATGTATCGGGCGACAAACTTGCAATGCAAAGGCTTAAAGAAAATGCCGAAAAAGCTAAAAAAGAGCTTTCGACCGCAACCACTACCAATATAAACATTCCTTACTTTACAGTCGGCGCAGACGGTCCGAAACATCTTGACGTAACACTTACAAGAGCTAAGTTTGACGAGCTTACCTCCGATCTTGTTGCCGCTACGATAGGACCCGTTCAGGATGCACTCAGAGAAGCCGACCTCTCGGCAAACGAGCTTGACAAAGTATTGCTTGTAGGCGGTTCTACAAGAATACCCGCAGTTCAGAGCGAAGTAAAGAAAATAACCGGCAAAGAACCTTTCAAGGGTATAAATCCCGACGAATGTGTTGCGCTTGGCGCATCAATACAGGGCGGCAAGCTTGCGGGCGACGAGGGCGCAGGCAGTATACTTTTGCTTGATGTTACTCCGCTTTCACTCGGTATCGAAACAGCAGGCGGCGTAGCTACCGTGCTTATCCCGAGAAATACAACTATACCCACAAACAAAAAGCAGATTTTCTCGACTTATGCCGATAACCAGACTGCTGTTGATATAAATGTTGTACAGGGCGAAAGACCTCTTGCAAGAGATAACAAGAGCCTCGGCATGTTCCGTCTTGACGGTATTGCTCCCGCTCCGAGAGGTATACCTCAGATAGAGGTAAGTTTTGATATAGACGCCAACGGTATAACAAAGGTCAGCGCAAAAGACCTCGGCACAGGCAAAGAGCAGAATATTACCATAACTTCAAGCACAAACCTCAGCGATGAGGAGATTGACAAAGCTGTCAAAGAGGCTGAGCAATATGCAGAGCAGGACAGAAAGCGCAAAGAAGCAGTCGATACAAAGAACGAAGCTGACAGCCTTGTGTTCCAGACAGAAAAAATGATCACAGAGCTTGGCGACAAACTTCCTGCCGAAGAGAAAACAAAGATCGAAGGCGAGCTTAGCCGTCTTAAGAGTCTTAACGACGGTATGACAGCAGAGAGCATGAGCGAATCCGATGTTTCGACATTAAAGACAGCTTGTGAATCACTCAACAAAATCGTACAGGACTTCACAACAAAGATGTATCAGGCTGCTCAGCAAGCCGGTATCGACCCAAGCCAGATGGGCGGATCGGCAGGCGGAAACGACGATATAATAGACGGCTGATAATAACAAAAGTCTGAGGGGACATATTCTGTCCCCTTAATACAGCCAAAGCGAAAGGCAGGTGAACGGATTTGGCAAAACGCGATTATTATGAAGTTCTCGGTATTGCCAAAGGCGCTGATGAAAGCGAAATAAAAAAAGCATACCGAAAATTGGCAAAAAAATATCATCCCGACGCTAACCCCGATAACAAAGAAGCTGAGGAAAAATTCAAAGAGATAAGCGAAGCGTACGAAATATTGAGCGACAGCGAAAAACGCGCTGCTTACGACCAATACGGTCATGCTGCTTTTGAACAAGGCGGTATGGGCGGCGCAGGCGGTTTCGGTGGAATGGATATGGGCGATATATTCGGCAGTTTCGGCGGTTTTGGGGATATATTCGGCGATATTTTCGGCGGAGGCAGCAGTCGACGCAGAAACGGTCCCGTTAACGGACGTGATATTCAAGTCGGCTTGACAATAAGTTTTGAAGAGGCTGTTTTCGGATGTTCAAAAGATGTAACGATAAATGTTACGGACACTTGCGACGAATGTCACGGTTCGGGCGCAAAAGCAGGTACGTCCGCTCAGACCTGTACACGCTGCGGCGGTTCGGGTCAGGAACGTGTTGTCAACAGAACACCTCTCGGTAATATACAAACGGTAAGGACTTGCTCCGCCTGTGGCGGCAGCGGTAAAATAATAAAAGATAAATGTACAAAATGTCATGGTTCCGGTAAGGTCAATATACAGAAAACCGTTAAAGTGGATATACCTAAAGGTATAAACCACGGTCAGTCAATAAGAAAATCGGGCATGGGTGAAGCAGGCTCAAACGGCGGACATCACGGCGATCTTTATATTGAGATAAGAGTAATGCCGCATAAACAATTTGTCAGAAACGGCAATGATATTCTGCTTGATGTGCCTATCACAATGACACAGGCTGCATTGGGCGCCAACATAACCATACCTACGCTTGAGGGTGACGAGATATACAGCGTAAGAGCGGGTACACAGCCCGAATCAAAGGTAACGCTCAGAAACAAAGGCGTTTTCTATGTACGTAATCCCAAGGACAGAGGTAATATGATACTTACATTTAAGGTGACCATACCTACAAAATTGACAGAACACCAAAAAGAGCTGTTGAGGGAGTTTGACGACCCCGACAGCGCAAACAAAAAAGGCGGTCTGTTTAAGAAAAAGAAATAATGTCAAACAAAAACGGTACAAACTTTCTGTGCCGTTTTTTGTTTAGGCATAATATAAAGAATTATAGCTTTTTTTGAAAATTTACTTTGCAAATATATAACATATGTGATAAAATATAGTAAAATACGCGTAAGCGATCCGGTAGTTATTTAGATAAAGTTGCAGTAAAATTAGGTGTAAGTGATAAAAAAGCAGAAAGGGAAATATATAGGAAACCAAGAGGACATGCTCAAAACGGCTGTAAAAATTATCCTATTGTTGACGATGGCAGAGAATTTAAAATATTTATATGTAAATGAGGCAATATAGCATGAAAAAAAAGATTACCTTTATTTTTAAATTTATTTTTAACTCTTGTTTGATCATTAGCCTGTGCATCTTAATCATTAGCCTGTGCATTTATTTGTCAACTTTTGTTATAATTAAAAAGGCTATAACAAGTCCGGTTGCAATGGAACCTGATATGTATGTTATTTATTATGATTACTATGCTGATTGTTGGGGTATAACAGACGGTATCAATAACAATAAAGCAAATCTATTAAAAATTACTAAGGGTCCTGACCCTAAAAATGAGTTATCAAGTGATATATGGAGCTGCAATTTATTTGTTGTATATGGGAAAATACAACTTATCGAGGAGGATGATTTTTGTAGTGCATACACTATTCAATGCACTCGTTGGGATATTATCACACAAAATGAAACCGGTATACTTAGAATAAACATGAATTGCAGACCTCAGAAAAAAGATGGATTGACTATTTATGACTATAAATGGTTTGATTTTATAGCAGAACCCGAAGGACTATACAGGTAAAAGGACCGGGGATAGGTTTCCGTCTTGTGAAAAGCCGCTTAATTTACCACATTACCTAAAATAATAACCACTAACCGCAACTAACTATTTTAGGAGCTTGTCCATAAATTTCAAACATTTAAAAATTTATGGACAGTTCTCCTCTACCTATCAAGAAAGGAGGAAAGACTGTACCCTTTGCTAAATTTTCTATTACTATTTTAGCACTAGGTTATCCCTTAATAAACAACAAATTTTATAAAAAATAAAATAAGTTTAAACACCGTTAAAATTGATGTCTAAACTT
>CANRCU010000063.1 GCA_947629215.1 uncultured Clostridia bacterium | reverse complement strand
CTTGGAGTAATATAAAATATGATTAAGGCTTTGAGCAGTAAAACTGCCAAAGCCCGATCCAATTATATCATTTGAGATGTTGTCAAGGTCAGGTAGTATTTTGCTTCGCAAAATCTCCACCTTACCCTTGACAACTTGCCTTGAGAAAAGTGTAACCTATCATTGACACCTTAACATTTTTTAATTTTTTGTAATTTAATACATATAATGATAAAAAACTCGGAAGATATAAAACATGTACTCATTCAAAAATAAAAATTACGGTATCGTCAGCGTTTCTTTTTTGTATATATCTGCGCTGCTTGGCGCAGGGTTTGCCACAGGCAGCGAGCTTTACGCATATTTTTACAGATACGGTTTTTTAAGCGGAACAGTCGGGATATTTATATCTGCGTCGCTTTTTTCGGTCACGGCTTACAAAACACTCGGGATAGGCGCTTTGAACAATACCGAAACTTACGACGATTTTTTGGTGCTGCTGTTTGGAAAAAATATCGGAAGAATTTTCAGCCTTGCAAGCGTTTTTTTCTTTATAATGCTTTTTTCGGCAATGGCGGCGGCATTTGGCGAGCTTCTGCAAAGGTTTATAGGTATACCGCGCATATGCGGCAATTTTATGCTGTGTATTTTTTCTTTTGCCATACTGAAACGCGGACGAGATTTTACCGCAAAAACAAGCGCCGTAATTTGCCCGATAATGCTTGCCGGCTGTTGTATGATAGGAATATATGCTCTGTGTGATATAAAATTTTCAATATTCAGACCGATAGTGATACCATCGGCTATCATATATACTTCATACAATCTGCTGACTTCAACCGCAGTTTTGTGTACAAATAAATGTTCTGGCAAAAAACAGGCGCTCCGTATTGCGCTTTTGATTTTTTTTGCCGTTTTTTCGGCAGGACTTTTTGCCGGTGCGATAACAACAGATGCCCAAAGTATTTTCCCGATATATGACGTTTTGAAAAGCAGCTCTTTAATGTTGTATGTATATACGGTGATCCTTGTTTTTGCAATAATAACGACTGCGCTTGGCAATGCCTATTGTCTTATCAACAATATTAATTGTGTTACTGTATGCATATTCGGTTTTCTGTTTTCACTGCTCGGTTTCGGCACGCTTGTTACGAAGATTTATTTTATATTCGGCATAATGGGGTGCGGCTTGCTTGCAGGTATTCTTTCGTATCGTTTAAAATAAAAAAACATAGCCTGTTATTGCCGTTTTTCGGCAGTTTTGAGTGTCGAAAAAGTCCTGTCGGGACTTTTTCGACTTTTTATTTGCAATTTGTTTTATAATATGATATAATTATAGTGATTATTTGACCGACCGATAAGTATTGGTTTATAAAGCAACACTTGCCTTTGAATAAATACAATACTAACAGTCTTTGAAAAATCGGAATACCGAAAGAAGGTTTACATCATGAAAGAAGGAACGGATCTGCTGAACAATATAGAAAGCCGTATGTCCGAGTTCAGCAAAGGTCAGAAACGTATTGCAATGTTTTTGACGGAACACTATGATCAGGCAGTCTATCTTACGGCTGCAAAGTTGGGCGAGATAACAAGCGTAAGTGAATCTACGGTTGTACGTTTTGCAAACGAGCTTGGTTTTGACGGCTATCCAAAACTTCAGCGGGCCTTGGAGGAACTTGTCAAAACACGGCTTACAGCCGCGCAAAGGCTGCGTGTTTCGACCGAACAGATCATCAAAAAGGACAGGCATATTCTGCCGACCGTTTTGCAAAGTGACAGCGACCGTTTGTTTTCCACCATCAACGAAATTGACGAAAATATTTTTGACGAAGTAGTCGAAAAACTGCTCAAAGCAAAAAAAATATATATTGTCGGCGGACGCAGCTCTGCGCCGCTGTCGTCGTTTTTTTCGTTTTATCTGAATCTTATGCTGGATAATGTCGTTAATGTCAGCGGTGTCAACCTTACCGAAATATTTGAAGGTATTTTCAGGATAGACAAAAACGACGCTTTTATAGCGATAAGTTTCCCGCGATATTCGAGCCGCACGGTCAAAGCTATGCAATACGCCTGCAAAAACGGCGCAACGACAATTGCCCTGACAGACGGCAGCCGTTCTCCGCTTGCTCAATATGCCGACCTTTTGCTTACCGCGCGCAGCGATATGCTCAGTTTTATAGATTCACTCGTTGCGCCGCTCAGCGTGATAAACGCCCTGTTGGTCGCAATAAGCATAAGAAAAAGCGATGAGCTCGAAAAGAGCCTTGAAAAATTAGAGGGGTTATGGGACGAAAGTCAGGTATATTCCGCAGGAACGGATACGTCAAAACAAATATGATATGAAAAAGATTATTGTAATAGGCGGCGGCCCCGCCGGTATGTTTTCCGCAGGTATTGCGGCAAAAAGGGGCTGTTCCGTCACTCTTATCGAAAAAAACGAAAAACTTGGAAAGAAATTATTCTTAACGGGCAAAGGCAGATGCAATGTTACCAACAATACCGACCCAGAGGGATTGATCGCACATACGGTTTCTAATCCTTATTTTATGTACAGCGCCTTTTATTCTTTTACGGCGCAGGATACTATGGGATTTTTTGAAGAAATGGGCATTCCGCTCAAAACGGAACGCGGAGATCGCGTTTTCCCGGTATCGGATAGATCAAGCGATATTATCAAGGGGCTGAAAAAATTTCTTGACACAAACAATGTCAGAGTATTGCTGAACACGAAGGTGCAGGGTATCGTGACCGAAAACGGCAAAATAACCGGTGTTGACATCGGCAGAAAAAAATTGCCCTGTGACGGAGTTATTGTTGCAACAGGCGGTTTGTCCTACCCTACTACCGGTTCCGACGGTGACGGTTATAAATTTGCGCAAAAAAACGGACACAACGTTACAAGGCTTTTGCCGTCGCTCGTACCGCTCAGGATAAAGGAAAAATGCTGCAAAGAGCTTATGGGGCTAAGTCTGAAAAACGTTGAAGCGAGATTTTATACGGACGAAAAGAACGTTTACCGCGGTTTCGGAGAAATGATGTTCACGCATTTCGGCGTAACGGGTCCGCTTATACTTTCGGGCAGCGCATATATTACCGAAGCGCTCGCGCAAAAGAAAAAAACAGAGCTTGTCATAGATCTTAAACCTGCGCTTGACGAAAAAGAGTTAAATTCAAGACTTTTGAAGGATTTTGAAAAATATGCCAACAAAGCGTTCAAAAATGCACTTGACGATCTGCTGCCTCAAAAGCTGATACCCGTTATTGTAAGGTCAAGCGGCATAGACGAAAATAAAAAAGTAAACAGCATTACAAAGCAAGAAAGACATACTTTGCTTGAGCTGCTCAAAAATTTCAGACTGTCGGTTACCGATACGGCAGGTTTCAATGAAGCGGTCATAACACGAGGCGGCATTTGTGTCGATGAGATCGACCCGTCGACCATGCGTTCAAAAAAAACGGAAAATCTCTTTTTTTGCGGAGAGATAATAGATGTAGATGCCTTTACGGGCGGATTTAATCTGCAAATTGCGTTTTCCACCGCCTATCTTGCGGGAACAAACGTTTAGATAAACAATAAAAGGCAATTGGAGGGGATACCATTGATAAAATGCATAAGGGGAGCTATCACGGCAGAAAGCAATACGCGCGAGGACATATTGCTCAACACAAGGCAGCTGCTCAAAGAGATAATAGAACAAAACGAAATAAATATAGATGCCATAACAGCGATACTTTTCACAGCGACAAAAGACCTTGACGCAGCATATCCGGCTGTAGCCGCGCGTGAACTCGGCATAGTCAATGCCTCTCTTATGTGCGCGCAGGAAATGTATGTGCAAGGCAGCCTTGAAATGTGTATACGTGTGCAGATGAGCATAGAAACAGACAAAAAGCAAAGCGAATTAAAGTTTGTTTATCTTAAAGATGCAAAAAAATTGCGTCCCGACAAAGTTGAACACAAGGGTGTTGCCGTTGCCGTGGACGGTCCTGCGGGCAGCGGAAAAAGCACGGTCGCAAAGGCGCTTGCCGCAGAACTTGGGCTTGTATATGTAGATACGGGTGCTATGTACAGAGGCATAGGCTATCAATGCATCAAAAACGGTATAAGTACGGACAATACCGAAGACGTATGCTCGATCGCAAAAAATATCAATATGGAAATATGCTATATTGACGGCAAACAGCGTATTTTTATAGACGCTGTCGACATAACCGAAGAGATACGCTCGCAGGAGGCTGCCGATGCCGCTTCTGCCGTGGCAAAAATACCCGAAGTAAGAAAAACTCTTGTCAAGCTGCAAAGAGAGATAGCCAAAAACAATAATGTTATAATGGACGGCAGGGATATTGGCAGCAATGTTCTGCCCGATGCGCAAGTAAAAGTTTATCTTGATGCGGATGTGTCCGAAAGGGCAAAGCGCCGCTGTGGCGAATTGGCTGAAAAAGGCGAAGAACACGACTTTTACAAAGTCCTTGACGAAATAATGATGCGTGACAAACAGGACAGGGAAAGAAAAGTCAATCCGCTTGTCGTTGCCGAAGACGCCGTTATCATAGACACAACAAATATGAAGATAGCTCAAGTCAAGGACAAGATAGCCGCTTTGATAAGAGATGCAATGCTGTAAAGGCGGTGATATGCTATGGGAATAATTCTCGCAAAAAGCGCGGGCTTTTGTTTCGGCGTGAAAAACGCGGTCAAAACAGCATATGAAAAGGCTAAGACCGAAAAAAAACTTTTTACTTACGGTCCTATAATCCACAATAAAATTGTGACCGATGATTTGGAACGAATGGGCGTAGGTATGACGGAAAACCTTGACGATGCACCCGACGATTGTAAAATAATAATCCGTTCGCACGGAGTTCCTCCCGAAGTATACAAAAAGTTGGAGGAACGCGGTCTTGAATACTATGACTGTACCTGCCCTTTTGTAAAAAAAATACACAAAATCGTTGAAGAAAAACATAAAAACGGCAAAAAAATAATAATTATCGGCAATGCATCTCACCCCGAAGTCGTCGGCATAAACGGCTGGTGCGCCAATTCCGCCGTTATAATCAATTCCGTAGACGAAGCCAAAGCATTTACACCGGCAAAAGGCTCGGAATATGCCGTTGTTGTGCAAACAACGTTCCAGACCGATATTTATGACGAGATCATAAGCATCATTACCGAAAAAACGACACCCGAACTCAACCGCACTATCTGTTCCGCCACTTCGGAACGCCAGCGTGAGGCAGTCGAAATAGCAAAAAAAGTCGACTGTATGGTAATTTTGGGGGATAATAACAGCTCAAACACGCGAAAACTGTATGAAATAAGTAAAAAATATTGTAACAATACTTTTTTATTTGAAACAATTGAAGATTTATACTTGAAATCTGTTTTAAAGTATGGTAAAATTGGTATAACGGCAGGTGCATCAACCCCGCCTGCCATAATTAAGGAGGCTGTAAATTCTATGAACGAAAACGAAAACAAATCTTTTGAAGAAATGCTTGACGAGTCTATTGTGACTTTACGTACAGGCGACATTGTAAAGGGTACCGTTATAAGCGTATCCGAAACGGGCGATGTTTCCGTAAACCTTGGTTTCAAGTCGGACGGTATCATCAGCCGCAGTGATTTTTCCGATGACCCCAATACAAATCCTGCCGATGTTGTTAAGACAGGTGATGTTATTGATGTCTATGTTGTAAGAGTAAATGACGGTGAAGGCTTTGTGCAGCTGTCTAAAAAGAAGATCGACGCTGTAAAAGGCTATGACGAGATAGAGGCAGCCTTTAACGACGGTACTGTAATAAAGGGTAAAGTTATCGAACAGGTAAAAGGCGGTCTTATTGCGCTTATAAACGGCATTCGCGTGTTTGTTCCTTCATCTCAGATATCAAACAGATATGTTGAAGACTTAAAGGCATTTATCGGTCAGGAACTTGATTTCAATATCCTTGAATATGATAACGTTAAAAGACGTAAAATCGTTGCAGGCCGTAAGGCTCTTGCTCAAAAAGAAATTGACGAAAAACGCAAGGCTGTATTTGATTCCATCAACGTTGGTGACAGAATAGACGGTACGGTCAGCCGTATAGTTGATTTTGGCGCATTTGTTGACCTTGGCGGCGTTGACGGTCTTATCCATATTTCGGAAATGAGCTGGGGACGCATTAAAAAGGTCACAGATGTTCTGAAAGAGGGCGACAAAGTTAAAGTCACTGTTCTTGATGTCAATGCAGACAAGGGCAAGATCAGTCTTTCTCTTAAAGACCTTGATGCAGATCCTTGGAAGAATGCAGATACAAAATATGCTGTCGGCAATATCATTCAGGGCAAGGTCGTAAG
The DNA here is from genome assembly GCA_947629215.1 of uncultured Clostridia bacterium. Lineage (GTDB taxonomy): Bacteria > Bacillota > Clostridia > Lachnospirales > CAG-274 > RGIG4310. The sequence continues at coordinate 3,708 of CANRCU010000063.1, read as the reverse complement.
AATGGTGCCTTTTGGTGCATTTGTCGAGCTTGAAGAAGGTATCGACGGTCTTGTTCATATCTCTCAGATAGCTTACGAGCATGTTGAGAAACCTGAAGATGTACTTAGTATCGGTCAGGAGATCAGCGCTAAAGTAACAGAGCTTGACCTTGAAAACAAAAAGATCAGTCTGAGTATCAAAGAAACTCTTGCAAAGCCTGAAAAGGCTGAAACTCCCGCTGAGGAAGAATAATAAAAACACTTATCGGCGTGCTTTATTCGAGTGCGCCGATTTTTATGATAACCGACAATATTACACCGTAAATAAACGATATGGAAGATAACGAAAAAAGTTTTTTGGAATGTGAGCGTTGGTGGATATATGTTATACTTATGACCGCAGCAGGCTGGCTCGGCGCATTCACATACAGCCTAAGGGGCGGCGTATTCTGCAATGCGCAGACAGGCAATTTTGTGCTGCTTGCAATGGCGATAGGCAATGCACGTTTCAGGGATGCAGCATACTTGCTTATACCGATAAGCGCATATTTCCTTGGCGCTGTTCTTTCCGAGCTGCTGCCTAATTTTGTAAAAAAATCACGCATAATACGCTGGGACACAATGCTCATATTGATAGAAATTATAATAATATTCATTTTAGGGCTGCTGCCCGAAGATGCCCCGTTTCAGATAACGCAGATAGCTGTCAATTTTATCTGTTCAATGCAGTACAATACATTCAGACAAGCGCAGGGCATACCCATGGCAACTACTTTCTGCACAAATCATTTGCGCCAGTCGGGCAACTATCTTGTAAAAATGATAAAGAAAAAAGCCCCCGAATATAAGATACGCTTTTCTCGCCACAGTCTTATGATCGCAGTGTTTGTGTTTGGCGGTATACTCAGCACAATGTTTTGTAATTTGTTTCTTGGCAAAGCGATATGGGGCGCAGCGATCATTTTGTTTTTTGCATTTGCAGATTTGCTATATGCCGATTTGACGACCGAAAAGGATAAGTTTGACAAAAAACCACGAGGACATTGAATACCATGAAAAAAATTTTGCTTTTGCTTTCCGCCATGCTCTTTGTCACGTCATGTTCATCCGAAAAGCCCGCATTTGAAGATACGGACGTGCAAGCGCCTCCGTCTGTTAGTGAGGAGTTTGCCAAAGATCGGCTTGCGGATGCCGAAAATACAGAGCTGCCCTTCGCATACAGGTTAAATGCGCTTATGCCTCACGATCGGAATTATATTTTTTCTCCGCTGAGTCTGAAAATGTCGCTTGACCTTGTAGCCAACGGCGCCGAAAATACAACCCGTGAAGAACTGCTGAAAGTCGCAGACATAAATAATATTGACGATTTCAACAATTATGAACGTCAGCTCGTCACAACATATGTAAACAACGGGGATATACTTCTAAAAATCGCAAACAGTCTGTGGCTCAACGAAAACAAGCTGAAAAAGCATACTTTCGGTGAAAGCTATAAACAAATTATCGGCGATCTTCACAGTGCAAAACTCGGCAGTGTGACCGAAAAAGACGCGCAGACAACAATAAACACATGGTGCAGTCAGAACACAAACGGGCGTATTTCCGATATAACAAGCGGCGGCGATTTCAGATCATATCTTGTTAATGCGCTGTATTTTAGCGGTGTCTGGACAAATCCGTTCACCGACACCGAGGACGGTTTTTTTACCGACCGCAACGGTATGGTCGATCAGATAAAGTTTATGAGCGCCACAAATAATTATAACTTTTATGAGGACAGCGAAGTCAAGATACTTGAATTACCTTACGGTCTGCCAAAGGAGATAAAGGACAACAGCAAAAATACGCCCGACAGTGTGGATATAGCAATGTATATCATAATAAACGGTGACAGGCGTATGGATTTTTCACCGTATCTGGATATATTGAGCCGTGAAAACGTACACGTGCTTCTGCCCGAATTTGTTGTGGAATACGGCGCGGACTTCAGTAAAGAGCTGAACGAACTGGGGATAACGTCGGCTTTCCGAAAAGATGCCGATTTTGGTACAATGTTTGGTACGAATGTGAAATTTAATCTTGAAAATACGATACATAAGGCGGTTTTGAAAATAAACGAAAACGGCGCCGAGCAATTTGAGCCAAGCGCTTATAAGCCGAAAGCGCCCGATATAGGCGAAGAGGAAGAAATAAAGGAATTTGCGGCAGATGAGCCGTTTACTTTTATTATCATGGATAAACGCATGAATGAGATACTTTTTCTTGGGGAATATGCATACACAGATAATAATGAGGAGGTAAAAAAATGAAACGATTTTTAGCAATATTTGCAGCAGCAATATCGGTCACGGCTGTAACAGCCTGCGCAGGTTCAATGTACAAGATACACCAAGTCGGCGATGCCGAACAGACTCCCATTGCGGAAAGCGAAGTTAGTATAAATACAGAGCAAGCCCGCGTTGTTGTAAACGATACCGAAATAAATACCGAGCCGATGATCGTTGACAACAGGGTACTTGTACCGCTTAGGGGCGTATATGAACAACTTGGGTTTGAAGTTGATTGGGATGCCGAAACAAAAACCGCTTTATTTGTGAACGGCAGCAATAAAATGACCGTTACCGCAGGAAACAGCGATATAAACATAAACGGCAATTCGGTTGCCTGCGATGTGCCTGCCGAAATAATCGACGGACGGTTTTATCTGCCGCTGCGCGCTTCTACCGAAGGTTTCGGGCTTGATGTCAATTGGGATGCCGAAACAAAGACAGCATATATAAACGGCAATATAAAAAATGATAAACCCGAAGAAACCGTTTCGGAACAAACGGACAAAAGTTTTGCATTTGCCGTAAACGAACTTATACCAAATGACAAAAACTATATGTTCTCACCTTTGAGCATTAAAATGGCATTGGCGCTTGCCGCAAACGGCGCGGAAAACGAAACACGCGATCAGATACTTAAAGTAACGGGTATCAATGATTTGGACGCATACAATGCAAAAGCAAAAAATATGATCAAAGATTACGGTGCAAACACAGATGTTCAACTTTCAATAGCAAACAGCTTATGGTTAAACAGCGAACACGCCCCCGAAGTTGCTTTTCAAAAGTCATATCTTGACACAATGTCCGATTATTATGAGGCGAATTTGGAAACCGTAAATAACGGCAATGCCGTAAACAAGATAAACTCGTGGTGCGCACAAAAGACAAACGATAAGATCAAAAAAATCGTAGACGATCCCGATTTTCTTGCTGCACTTGTAAATGCTATATATTTTAAGGGCAGTTGGGCAAATCAATTTGAAGAAACCGCAACAAGAAAACAAGATTTTACCGACAGGAACGGCAAGACTACAAGCATAGATTTTATGCATCAGACAGACAGATTTGAGTTTTACGAAAACGGTGACATAAAAATACTTAAAATGCCTTATAAGGGCAGCAGCATTGCTATGTATGTTGTTCTAAGCAACGATAAACGTGTGGATATTACGCCTTATCTCGATAAATTCAGCAGTTGTGAAGTTAGTGTTTCCATGCCTAAATTTACAACGGAATACAGCATAGAGATAAACGATATTCTTAAAGAACTCGGCATCGAAACCGCATTTGACCCATATAATGCAGAATTTCACACAATGTTTGAAGGTCCGTCAGACTTTAATTATTACATTGACAAGGTACTGCACAAAACTTATATAGACGTCAACGAAACCGGCAC
>CANRCU010000062.1 GCA_947629215.1 uncultured Clostridia bacterium | reverse complement strand
CTCTCCCGGCCTTTGTTTTCGGCTCTATGGCAACGGAAATAACAGGGTCGGGGAAGTTCATTGATTCAAGTATAACTTCGTTGTTTTCGTCACAGAGAGTATCGCCTGTCGTGGTTATTTTAAGACCAACGGCAGCGGCAATATCGCCCGCATATACCTTGTCTATTTCCTCTCTCTTGTTGGCGTGCATCTGAAGGATACGTCCGATACGTTCCTTTTTGCCCTTTACGGAGTTATATACGTAAGAACCCGATTCAAGCACACCCGAATATACGCGGAAGAAAGCAAGTTTGCCGACAAACGGATCATTCATTATCTTGAATGCAAGAGCGGCAAACGGTTCTTCGTCTGAAGAATGTTTATCTATCTCGGTTTCCTCATCGCCCGGAAGATGACCCTTTATAGCGGGTATATCAGTAGGCGCGGGCATATATTCAAGTATACCGTCAAGCAGCTTCTGTACGCCCTTGTTTCTGTAAGCCGAACCGCAGAATACGGGAACAGCCTCACAAGCTATACAAGCCTTGCGCAGCGCTGTTTTCATCTCCTGTATCTCAAGCTCGCCCGTTTCAAGATACTTATCCATAAGCTCTTCGTCGGTCTCTGCGATAAGTTCCATCATTTCTTCGCGGTATTGCTGCGCTTTATCAGCCATATCCGCAGGTATATCTTCAACAGCGATGTCTGTACCCTGTTTGTCGTTGTAGATATACGCTTTCATTTCCATAAGGTCGATAAGACCCACAAACTGGTCTTCTGTGCCAATTGGTATCTGCACGGGAACGGCATTTGCATTAAGACGGTCTTTTATCATATCGACAACATGATAAAAATCCGCGCCCATGATATCCATTTTGTTAACAAAAGCCATACGGGGAACGTTGTATTTATCAGCCTGACGCCAAACGGTTTCGGACTGAGGCTCAACGCCGCCCTTTGCGCAGAAAACGGCAACAGAACCGTCAAGCACACGCAGCGAACGCTCGACCTCAACGGTAAAGTCAACGTGACCGGGAGTATCTATAATATTGATGCGATGCATGGGTGCTTCGCCGATGTGCCACTGTGTTGTTGTTGCGGCAGAAGTGATGGTTATACCTCTCTCCTGTTCCTGCTCCATCCAGTCCATCTGCGCTGTACCTTCATGAGTATCGCCTATCTTATAAGTTTTGCCCGTATAGAAAAGAATACGTTCTGTAAGTGTTGTTTTACCGGCATCAATATGAGCCATGATACCGATATTACGGGTTCTTTCCAAAGGGAAAGCTCTGTCTGACACTTTCTTATCCTCCTTCCAAAAATATTTCCGATAAGACTGTATTTTATACCCATCGGAGGAATATTTTTTATATATCTGTTTGGATATTTAGTTAACGGATCACCACTTGTAGTGCGAGAATGCCTTGTTGGCATCTGCCATTTTGTGGGTCTCTTCTTTTTTCTTTACAGCGCCGCCCGCATTGTTCATAGCGTCCATAAGTTCGCCTGCAAGACGGTCTTCCATTGTTTTTTCACCGCGTTTTCTGCTGTAAACGGTGAGCCATCTAAGACCCAAAGCCTGACGTCTGTCGGGTTTGATCTCGATAGGTACCTGATAAGTCGCACCGCCGACACGGCGAGCCTTTACTTCAAGCACGGGCATAATGTTGTTCAATGCCTGCTCAAAAGCCTCAACGGCAGGTGTACCTGTTTTTTCTTCAACTTTTGCGAATGCGCCGTAAACTATTTTCTGCGCAACGCCTTTCTTGCCGTCAAGCATAACGGAATTGATGAGTTTTGTAACTGTCTTATTATTATATAACGGATCCGGCAGTACCTCTCTCTTGGAAACATGACCTTTTCTTGGCACGATTCTTCCCTCCTTAATCATAATCTTATTAATTCATCGGTACTCGGAGCGCTGCGGTCTTGCCGCCGCCCCCTGTTCATGCCTTGGTACTGTCTGCAATAACAGATTAAAATACGAAGGCATTTTTAAGACACCGACCGAAAATTCGATATAGGGCATAAGCCCGACAAATTTTCATTTTGTGCCTTATAATAGAAACAATATAATTTTTATTATTTTTTCTTACCGCGCTTAGCGCCGTATTTTGAACGAGCCTGTTTTCTGTCGGCAACACCTGCTGTATCAAGTGTACCTCTGATAATGTGATAACGAACACCGGGTACGTCCTTTACCCTGCCGCCTCTTAAAAGAACAACGCTATGCTCCTGAAGGTTGTGACCTTCACCCGGGATATAGGCTGTTACTTCGATACCGTTTGAAAGACGAACTCTGGCGATCTTTCTCAAAGCCGAGTTAGGCTTTTTGGGGGTAGCGGTCTTTACAGATGTGCAAACGCCTCTTTTCTGAGGTGAGCTTACATCAGTCTGCTTTTTCTTTAAAGTGTTCAGACCTTTCTGTAAGGCGGGCGCTGTGGACTTTGTTACTTTTGTATCCCTGCCCTTTCTTACTAACTGGTTAAATGTTGGCATAATTGCACCTCCTTGTTTATCTGTTAATCTGCCATTGCATACGTTCCGTGAAATTTATTTATTAAACGCATACTCAGTTATTATATAACCAAGTTTTTCAATTGTCAAGCCATTTTTCAAAAATTTTTAATAATTTGTTAAATAACGTAGATACGACAAAATATATACAACATTTTTGGTAATATAAAAGGAACGCAGAAGTCGTTCTTGCGTTCCCAAGGTAATTTGCTCCGAAATTTTTGCCTTCGGTCAAAACATTATTCTTTTATTTCACCTGCGCAATGCGGGCAGCGTGTTGCCTCAAGATGCAGATCGTCGCAGTGGCAATAAGGACACTCTTTTGTAGTAGGTGCTTCTTCAACAGGTTTTTTGCCCAAAGTCATAGCCTTATTGATAGCTTTTAACATACAAAACAGTATAAAAGCCATCAAAAGAAAGTTGATAACGGCTGTGATAAATGCGCCGAAATCAATATACTGTCCTTTTATGAGTGCCAGCCTGAAACCATCGACATTAGGGCTGCCTATACAGCCGATAATGGGATTTATAACGTTTTCGGTAAGCGCGCTGACAATATCGCCGAAAGCGGCACCTATGATAACGCCGACTGCCATATCCATAACGTTGCCTTTTAATGCAAATGCCTTAAATTCTTCTAAAAATTTTTTCATTTTGATATTCCTTCATTCGTTGATTTTTACTTATACCGAACATATCGGCAAAACAGCCATCCAAGAAATTATTGCCTGATAACATTACGCCAATCCAAATCGCCGCGATCCAACGCAAGCAAAAGCGCCTCCGCCGTTGCAAGGTTGCTTGCAAGCGGTATATTATGTATATCGCACAGCCTAAGTACGGAATGTATGTCAGGCTCGTAATTTTTGCTTGTAACGGGATCACGCAGGAAAATAACAAGGTCTATATCGTTGTTTGCTATCTGAGAACCAAGCTGCTGTTCGCCCCCAAGATGCCCCGCAAGATATTTGTTTATAGTCAGGTTTGCGGTTTCCTCCACAAGCTGACCCGTTGTACCCGTTGCAAAAATATTGTGCTTAATAAGAATATGACGATAAGCAATGCACAGATTTTCCATAAGTATCTTTTTGTTATCGTGTGCGATCAATGCAATATTCAATTAAATCACCCCTCAAACATAGATTTTGGTTTACACATGCCGACATTGAGTGCCAGACCGACTGCCAGCATATTTGCCCATATAGAACTGCCCCCGTAACTCAGAAACGGGAACGTCATACCTGTGTTTGGCAGCAGACCCGTTGCAACCCCAATATTAACAAAGGTCTGAAATGCCCACATACCCGCAGCACCCGCAGCTATGAGCCTGCCAAGATTATCGGTGGCTTTTGCGGCAATAATAAGCGTTTTGGTTATTATCGCAAGCATTATCGCCATGACCGTAAGGCAGCCAAGGAAACCAAACTCTTCACCTATAACGGAAAAGATAAAGTCATTGTGAGATTCGGGAAGATAACTCAGCTGGTTTATCGTGCCGTTATACAGCCCCTTGCCCCTTAGCTGACCCGAACCTATAGCCCATATGGAATGCTTTGTCTGGTAATACGTGCTGCTTGAATAATCTTTGTTGATATAATCCGTAAAACGCGATACCTGATAATCGGTCATTTTAAACACGCCTTTAAGCAGCGGATGTTCCGCATTCAGCAGGTCGGCATAAATAACTATCAGCATAAACAGCGCCAGCAGCACCACCACAAGTATGTATTTATAGCTCAGTCTGCCCGTGAACAGCTCCACCCCTAAAATAGCTATCAAAACTAAACTTGCTGAAAGTGATGGCTGTTTTTTGATAAGCACAAACGGAACTGCCGTAAGCAGACACGCTAATAACAGTATACCTATATTATTAATCTTTTTTTGGAATTTGTCAATAAATTTCGACAAAAAAATTATCATAAATATTTTAGAAAATTCAGACGGCTGCAAACCGAACAGCCAACGGCGCACACCGACCTCCTCGCCGTCGCCTATGAGCAGCGTAAGAACAAGCAAAACAACATTCAGAATATAAAGCGCTATGTAAAATCTGCAAATGGCGTGATAATCTATGAATGCGCTCACAAGCATCAGCAAAAGGCCCGTCGCGAACCAAAGCATCTGGCTTTGGTATCTGCCTTCCGGACCGTTTATATTAATGCGTGTGGCGCTGCCTATTGCGGTTATGCCGCACATAACAAGCGCCACCACAAGTATAAGCAAAATAAAATCAAAAGCCGATATTTGTTTTTTGGTCAACATTATAAGTACCCCTGAACAGCCGCACATTTCAGGCAACCATGGCAGGCATTACCGCCCCTCTCAGCTTTTATATATCTTTTTGATCGGGAAATTTGCGTAAAACATCGGTGTTTTTATGCCCGTCGACCTGTTTGCCTTATGTACTATGGAAATATAAAAATTATCTTCGTCTATATCCATGTAATTTTTCATTAAACCTATTATATCATATTTTATATTGTCAAGCAACTGCATATTCATTCTGTCATTTACAAGAACAAGTTTCAGCCTGTCTTTTGCGACCTGACGCGAATCGCTGCTTTTTCTCATAAAATCAAATATCCCAAACATATAAATACTCCTCTCCGAAAGAATTTTATTTGGTAAACATTTTTTTCAGCTTGTCCATAAAACCGCTTTTCTTTTCTATATCCAGAAAAGGCACGGTATATCCCGCTATTCTCTTTACGATATTTCTGTAAGCCTGACCGGCAAGCGAATTATCCGAAAGCACTGCGGGTTCGCCCTTATTTGCGCAGACAACGATGCTCTCGTCGTCCGGCACTATACCGAGCACGTCCACCGCCAGTATCTCGCTCACGTCCTCAACGCTCATCATATCGCCTTTTTTGACAAGCTGCGGTCTTATTCTGTTTAAGATAAGTTTGGGGCTGCCAAGGCCGTTTGCATTTAGCATACCGATTATACGGTCTGCGTCCCTTACCGCGGAAACCTCGGGCGTTGTGACCACCACTGCCCTGTCCGCACCCGCTATCGCATTGCGGAAACCCTGTTCTATACCCGCAGGGCAGTCTATGATAACATAGTCAAATTCCTCTTCCCTGAGGCTTGTACAAAGTTTCTGCATCTGTTCGGGATCAACGGCATCTTTATCTTTTGTCTGCGCAGCGGGCAGCAAAAACAGCGTATCACAGCGTTTGTCCTTTATAAGCGCCTGTTTCAGGCGGCAATGCCCTTCAACAACGTCAATAAGGTCATAAACTATCCTGTTTTCAAGCCCGACGATGACATCAAGATTTCTCAGCCCGATGTCCGCATCGAGCATAGCCACCCTTTTGCCCATCATCGCCAATCCCGTGCCGAGGTTGGCGGAAGTCGTCGTTTTGCCGACGCCGCCTTTCCCCGATGTAACTACAATTATTTCGGTCATTTATGTAATTCCTCCCAACAGTATACCGCGGCTGCATGGTCACAGCCGCACCGACTCTCCCGACCCCTTATCGGGTCTATGGTATAATAATAACAGATATTACGGCATATTGCACTATTTTTTTATAGCAAATTTTTACACATTCCGCAATTATCTTGTTGCCGTATTCTGCGATGTGGTCTCGGGCGTGCCTGTTTTGGTGATATATTTATAGATAACGTCTTTGCCGACCTGATAAGCGGGTCCCGTGTCGTTCGTTCCGAACGGTATAATGACCGCAACGGAAATTTCGGGCTTGTCATACGGGGCAAATGCCACAAAAGTCGTATGTTCGCTTCTTAGGCTCGACTGCTGAGCTGTACCCGATTTTGCGCCTATCTTGATAGGAAAATCCTTGAAATAGTTTCTTAATGTACCGTGTTCGCCGTTTACGACCTTATACATACCGTAATGGATGGCTTGCAGATTTTTTGGAGAAATATTCAGTTCTTCTTCGACCACGGGTTCATAATTTTGTTTTACCTCGCCGTCGCTTGTTCTGACCGAATTAAGAAAATGCAGCGAGTATCTTGTTCCGCCGTTTGCTATAACGGAAATATACTTTGACAGCATAGCCGAGGTATAGTTATTGAACGACTGCCCGATAGCCGTTCTTATGGTGTCGCCGTCTGTCCAGCGCAGTTCGCTCTCGTCTATATCGGGGTTTCGCGCCGTATAGATATACCTTTTGTATTCGGGTCCCGAAATATTGCTCGGATAGCTCTTGAGCGCATCGTAAAGCTCATATATCTCAACCCCCGTAGGGCTGTCAAGGCCGAATGCCCGCATATACTTATTTAAAGTTTCTATACCTTTTTTAGTTTCACCCGTACGCGCATTGCCCATTCTGTAAGACGCCTCGTAGAAGAAATAGTTACACGACACTTCAAGCGCGGTAGAAACATTTATAGAACCGTGGGTAGCGCCGCTCGAATCTATCCAGCAATGCGCATAAGGTCTGTTTGCGCTTGTAAATTCGCCAAGGTCGGTGATATAGGTATTGGGGGTTATGATACCCTCTTCAAGTGCCGCCGTTGCGGTTATCATCTTGAATGTCGAACCCGGGGCGCGCGGCTCCGTAAAAGGTCTGTAAACAAGCGGAGTTGTAGGGTCGTTCTGCAAACGCAGATAATAATCGTTATCCATTTTATTTACAAGCCTGTTATTGTCATATGAAGGATAAGTAGCCGCCGCAAGCACATCTCCCGAATTTACATCGGTTATCACGACCGAACCCGTACAGGGATCAAGCGCCGTCATCTGCGGTGTTATAGTTCCGTCCTGCATTTTAATGACAACAGCCTCCAAAGCACCGAGAGAACCGCTGTCAACACGGTTTTTAAGGCTTTCGTCACAGTCTATGACGCCCTGTTCGCACATTGCAAGAAAAACGTCTTTATAATACACCTTGCCGCGTTCAAGCCCGTCCACAAGTATCTGCCTTGCAAGCGAAAGGTCTTTTTTTGCCTCTTCGTCAACGGAAAGTATATATTTTCGCAGCATACCTTGTTTTGAATCGTCGTTGTGTTCCATTACCTCGTCCATATGCAGGGTATCGGCATTTATCATCGAAGAAAAGACCTGGTCCCTGCCGTAACTGTCGCTGCCGCTGCCCTGTATACGGTTGAGCTGCGCATTCCTAAGCCTTGTTTCCAGCGAATTATAGGCATCTCTTTGCAGGTCTATATCTATTGTAAGAAAGATATTATTGCCCGGCACAGGCGCAATAGTCTTGTCCTCTATCGTATTTATACGCCGACCGAGGCTATCCACCTCAACATACTCTATACCGTCCGTACCGTTAAGCTCCAGTTCAAAACTTTTTTCTATGCCGTCTTTGCCGACAATGTCGTTTGAAGAATAGCCGTACTGCTGATAAGTGGCAAGCTCGCCCTCGGTTATTTTGCCCGTATAGCCAAGCAGATGCGAAACCAGCTCACCCTCGGGATAACTGCGCATATTGACCACATCGACATAAACGCCGGGATATAGATCCTGGTGTTCCTCTATCTCTGTTATGATTTTTTCGGAAACATCGGTAGCAACGGTCACAGGCACATATTTTGAAAAACGTTTCTGATAAAGAGCCGCTCTTAAAGCAAGCAGACCTACACAGTCCTCGTCGTCCATGTCATAATCTATTTCAAACATCTGACGCATTTCATAAAAAGCATCGTTTGCGGATATATCGTCATCAAAACCCATATCTCTCTTCCAGCGTTTCTCCTGCGACGGACTGCCGTCAAACAAAAAAACGTGCGGAAAACTCGGCGATATGGGAAGTTCGATTTCGGATTCGATATCGTTTGCTTCAAGCAGTTCCATAAGTTTTGTAAGCACACTGTTCAGGTCCTGGACATTGACGCTTGGGTCAAGATTTATTGTATATGCCGAAACATTCACCGCAAGCGGTCTGCCGTAGCGGTCATAGATATTGCCGCGCGGAGCTGTCAGCACAATATCCCTTACTATTGTTCCCTTTACTTCGTTATTGTAATAACTTCCGTTTATTATTTGCAGATCATATAGCTGGACCACCAGCAAAGAAAACATACCAAATATCGTAACAAGCATTATCACAAGTCGCAGGTAAGACCACGCGGCTATTTTTTTCATAAGATCTTTCATATAAAGACCCCCTGTAAGAAAGTTGCAATAAGATCCATACTTTGCCGGAAAGGCGGTAGTTCACTTGAGCTATCAGAATACCTTTCGTTTATATTTCTCACGTTCTTCAAGATATTCGTTCGCTTTCAGATAAATATTGTACACGATTATCATTGCAAGAGCATTATAGACCACCTCGGGCAGAATGATCCTGCACATAAAATAAATTATATCGGTATATCCGAGCAAAAGTATGTTTATAATATAATATAAAAATTCGTAAACAAAGGTCGCAGCCGCCGCTATGCCCATAGGCATAATAAAGTTTTCGCGGTAAAAATTTTTAAAAACAGCGCCGCAGAAATAGCCTATAAAAGTATACAGAAACACACAGCAGCCTATGTAATTCGAAAAAAAGCAATCTTGCAGCAGACCTGCAAAAAAGCCGTAAGCAGCACCTTCTTCGCCGTTTCTGATACACGACACGGACACCACCGCAGTCAGTATCAGGTTTGGTTTTATGCCTGCAAGGCTTATGCTTTCAAGAAAGGTTGACTGCAAGACCAGATTTATTATCAATGTCAAAAAATAAACAAATATTCTCATATCATCAGTCTTCTTTAAATTTACGATAACAAGCAATTTCAATAATCATTCTGTGTGTCTGAATTTTCCGCAAAGTCCTTTTCGGGGTCGTCGCTGAAATCACCGCTTATAACAAGAACGTTTTCCATATGTCTGAAATCTGCCGCAGGCTCTATCTGCGCAAACTTGGTCAAGCCGTTTGTGTCGGTATGTATATTTTTGACATACCCTATTTTGAGTCCCGGCGGAAAAATAGTGCTGAGATTTGATGTCACTATCTCGTCGCCCTCTATTATTTCTGCGTCAAAGCTTATATATTCCATTTTGCAGCTGCCTATATCGGACAGATCACCCGTAATATAGCCTATATCTTCTGTTCTTATACTCTGCCCCGTTATGGCGTTCGAATCGCCTATAATGGCAATGACTTTGGAATAATTCTTCCCGCATTCTTTTATTCTGCCGACAAGACCGTCACCCGAAAGCACAGCCATATTTTTTTGAAGCCCGTCGTCACTGCCCTTGTCTATTATAAAATTACTGTACCAGTTGCCGGGATCTTTGGCTATTATCTTTGCGCTCACAGTCGTAAAATCGGTATATTTATTGTCCATTTGCAAAAGCGCATTTAAACGGTCGTTCTCGCTTTTAAGGTATTCCATTCGGCTAAGCTGGGCATTCTGCAAAAGCAGCTGTTCTTTCAACTCGTTATTTTCTTCTTTAAGGCGATCCACATCCTTAAAATAGTTTGCGGCATCTTCTATATGATCCGCAATTGCGGCATTAAGGCTTTGCAGCGGCACTATTATAAACCCGAAGGTGTTTTCTATAAATGTAGGATATTCGCGATCCGCCGACAACATTGCCGCAGCAATGCAAAAAATTATCACAAAAGCCCCTGCGGACTTTTTTTTGTTGTTTGATCTCAATTGTTCTTACCCCTTGATACTGAATCATATTCTCAAACGCTGTGTCGAATAAAGCACATTTTTAAGGCTGTCTATCCTGTCAAGCGCAGCGCCTGCGCCCTCCGCAACACAATTGAGCGGTTCCGGCACGATATGCACGGGCATACCGGTTTCTTTTTCAACAAGGCGGTCTATGCCCCTGAGAAGCGCGCCGCCGCCCGTCATGAAAATACCTGCCTCCATAATGTCAGCCGCAAGCTCGGGCGGAGTTTTTTCAAGCGACGACTTTATAGCGTCGACTATGATGC
>CANRCU010000061.1 GCA_947629215.1 uncultured Clostridia bacterium | reverse complement strand
TTTGCAAGCGCGGTGGCCTGCTGAACCTTGGGTACCGTTTGGGTAAATTTATCGTCGTTGCCGCTGCCCTTTGTAGAGAATGAAAGCATGGCAACTTTGGCTTTATTGCCTGTGAAAGCCTCAAAACTTTCAGCCGAAAGTTTAGCTATCTCAGCCAGTTTTTCGCTGTCGGGATGTATCTGTACGGCGCAGTCGGCAAAAACGAAAAGACCGTTTGCGCCAAGCTCACAGTTGGGTACTTCCATTACGAAAAAGCCCGATGCCGAGCTTACGCCGGGTTTGCATTTAAGCAGCTGCAAAGCGGGACGGATCGTATTGGCCGTGGAATGGCAAGCGCCCGAAACAGCGCCGTCCGCATCGCCGCACTTGCACATAAGGCAAGCGTAGAACATATAGTCGCTTTCGATCTGTTTCTGAGCGATCTCTGCCGTAAGTGTCTGACCCTTTTTTTCGTATGCCTTTGTTCTTAATTCAATAAATTTGTCAATATATTTTTGCTTGTTGGGATCGTTGAACGGGTCGATAACGGTTGCGCCGCTGATGTCGTAGCCCTCACCGTACTGTTTGATCTCATCGGGTGTGCCGATAATGATTATGTTTGCAAAACCTTCTTTTAATATCTGCTCTGCCGCAGCATATGTTCTTTTGTCCATAGATTCGGGCAAAACAATGGTTTTTTTGTTGGCTTTAGCCTTTTCTTTGATGGTTTCTAAAAAGTTCATTGGTGAATGCTCCTTTCTTTCTGCCTTGATAACAGGCAATTTTATACAATTATTATACTACTGTTTCAGTTTGATTACAATAGTTATTTTTTTATTTTTTTGAAAGGAATGTCAATAAACAGGCAGCCCCAAAAACCAAGGTCAATTCTTTTTCGATATATAAGAAAAGCATCTTAAAAGTTTTTATAATTTTTGGATATTATAAATTTTCTTGTATGTGATGTAAAAAACAAAACATCGGTTATGAGTGCGCAGAGTAAAAATATTTTTGACTATACATATATATAATCACTCATAACGGGCTGCATACCCATTTCTTCTATCTCTTTGTAAACATAATCGACCGATGCATTGTCGTTTATCTTAAATTGAGGGTCGCCTTTTGCTTCTTCGCCCTCAATATGGCCGCCTATTCCCGTTGACACTCCTGCGGAAATTTTGGTCGCCGCAATAGCTATCACATGTTTGCGGAACATATTGCTCTCCCTTGTGGAAATGGTTATGCTTGCAAACGGCAGAAAAAGTCTGTACGCACATATTACCTGTAAAAGCTGCCTTTCGTGTACGTCCTTTGGGTTTATCTTATCGTTATTGATGATAGGTCTGAGTCGGGGACACGATATGGCAATTTCGGCATGGGGATATTTCTGCTGTAAAAGATAAGCATGATAGCCCGTTGCAAAGCCGTCTTTTCTGAAATCGTCAAGTCCAAGGAGCGCAGCAAAGCCAACACCCCTCATTCCGCCGAGTATGGCGCGTTCCTGAGCATTAAAACGGTATGGCCATATACGCTTGTGTCCCGCAAGGTGGAGAGTTTCGTATTTGTCGCTGTTATAAGTTTCCTGAAATACGGTAACATAGTCTGCTCCGCATTCGTGAAGGTATCTGTATTCGTCGGAATTCATAGGATATACCTCAAGACCTATT
The DNA here is from genome assembly GCA_947629215.1 of uncultured Clostridia bacterium. GTDB lineage: Bacteria > Bacillota > Clostridia > Lachnospirales > CAG-274 > RGIG4310. The sequence goes on along the minus strand of CANRCU010000061.1, from coordinate 8,723 downwards.
ACTTTGAAATATTTTCGTGCCAGGCGGCAAGCCTCTCCGATGTATTTGACATCCGAACCCTTGCGGCTTTCGCCCGTGAGAATAAGTACCTCCTGCAAGCCTGTTTTTGCAATGGCTTCAAACTCTCTTTTCATTTCGTCAAAGTCAAGTTTTGCTCTGCGTATCTTGTTGTGACGGTTAAAACCGCAATAGATACAAAAGTTTTCACAATAGTTTGCAATATATACCGGCGTGAACATCATGACCGAGTTGCCGAAATGCTTTCGTGTTTCCTGTTGTGCGCGCTGTGCTATCTGTTCAAGCAGCGGCTCGGCTGCCGGAGAGAGCAGGGCTTGAAAATCACGGTAGGACAATACGTCTTTTTTCAGCGCTTCAAGCACATCTGCTGCGGTAAAAACGGTATAGTCATAATCGTTTATAGCCTTTACAACTTTTTTATCAATATCCGAGTCTATGACCTCCATATCGGGCAGATATGTCATATGGTCAATTCTGTTTTTGGGGTCAAGTTCTTTTATCTCTTCCATACCCTACCCTCCTTAGTCCGAAAGAAATCCTGTCAGCGGCGACGATGCGGCAGCGCCTGTTTCAAGTACACGTCCCGTGCCTGCAAGATATGCTGTACGTCCTGCTTCAATTGCATATTTAAAGGCTTCCGCCATTGCGATAATATCGCCCGCCGTGGCTATGGCGGTGTTTGCCATGACCGCCGCTGCGCCCATTTCCATTGCTTCGCAGGCTTGTGACGGCTTGCCTATGCCTGCATCGACAATAACTGGCAGCTCTATCTCGTCTATAAGTATTTTGATAAATTCCTTTGTAGCAAGCCCCTTGTTTGTGCCTATGGGCGCACCAAGCGGCATAATGCAGGCTGCACCGGCATTGACCATATCACGCGCAGCATTAAGGTCGGGGTACATATAGGGCATTACCACAAAGCCCTCTTTTGCGAGTATCTCGGTTGCCTTTGCCGTTTCGTAATTGTCGGGCAAAAGGTATTTTGAATCCCTTATACATTCTATCTTTATAAAATCACCGCAGCCGACTTCTCTTGCAAGGCGCGCAATGCGTACGGCTTCTTCGGCATTTCTTGCACCCGAAGTGTTGGGCAGCAAGGTAACGCCCTTTGGTATATAGTCAAGAATATTTGCAACATTGCCTGTCGTTGCCCTGCGCAGCGCAAGCGTTACGATTTGAGCTCCGGCATTCTCTACTGCCGCTTTTATAAGCTCAAGCGAATATTTCCCGGAACCGAGAATGAACCTTGATGTAAATTCGTGTTCTCCTAATTTAAATGTGTCTTTCATTTATACTTCCCTCTCTTCCAAAATCAGTCTTATTACCATATTTGCCTGGTGATTTGCGCATATTGCCACACGCGGCGCCATAAGTCCGTTTACAGCCGAGCTGTCGGTCACTTCATCTCCGCATATATAAAGACGTTCCAACACGTGTCTTGTTTTTATTGTGTTTGAACTGAGATGACCTGCCATACCGGAACCCGAAACTATCACGGTGTCGGGGCATTGTTCAAGCAATGTATTTATAAGCATTGCTTTCATATCCGCCCGGTCAAATGCTTCGCAAACTATGCCGAAACTGCCGAATAATTCCGAGGCGTTTTCCGCTGTGACTTTTACGGTTTTGTATGACAGCTTTATGTATGGATCTATCCGAGCAAGCCTTTGAGCAAGAGCTTCGGTCTTATATTTTCCAAGATCCGATATTTCGTACTGCTGACGGTTCAGATTGCTTAATTCGACCCTGTCGAAATCAACGAGCATAAGCTCGCCCACACCTGCTCTTGTAAGGGATACGGCTATATTTGACCCAAGACCGCCAAGCCCCGCTATGGCAACACGCGCACCTTTCAGCTTATCATACACGGGACGGGTATGGCGTTCTGTCAGCACCCGTTCCATTTCTTCGCGTGAAGGTATCATAATATCAGCCTCCTCCGACAAAATTCACTACCTCAAGACTATCGCCTTCTTTTAATACGACCGTGCGGTAGCTGTCTTTCTTAACTATATTGCCGTTCAGCTCAGTTGCGATATAGGCTTCTTTGTAACCAAGCCCGCAAAGCAGCTCAGACAGCGTTTTACCTTCAAAGCCTTCATGGTTTTCTCCGTTTACGGTTATCATATTATCACACCTTTCCGAAATTATACGTAAAAAAAAATCAAAAGAAGTCGTACCCGCGGTGGTGCGCCCCTTTTGATTTATTTCATTATACCATGTGTTGCGGATATTGTCAATGGGTATGTCAAATCCCGAATCCAAATTATGATATTTGAGTTTTGCTGTGTACGAATACAGGGGCTGCCGCAAACAGATTTAATCTTTCTGTTTGCGGCAGCCCCCGTTTTTATTCTGCATCAATTATCATTTTGGCTATATTATAAAGCGTTGCATACGGAAGATTTTGATTTCTGACTTGTATTTCGTATTTTATGCCGTTGTCATACCAATAAAAACAGTCTTTTTTTATGACCTCCTGCAAGGTGTTGCCGTATTCTATTTCCATTGTGCCGTTGTCAATGCCTTCTTGTATAGGTTCGCTTATCTCAAAATCATTCGGCACGCTGTAAAGCCAGCGTTCGGCATAAGTCAGCTCAATACCTTTATAACTTTCCGAAGTAATGTTTTTTGTCGGTATGGATTCAAAATAGTCGTTTTCGGACATTTTTGTGCAGATAACGTTAAAGCGTTCGCCGCTTGTCCCTTCGGCTGTCTGATAATAATATACGATCGAATCCCGACCTATCTCGTATTTTGCCAACGCATAATGCTCTGTCAGCTTAGACAGCTGATGCGGACTGAAACCTATTGTCGCTTCAAGATCCTCCGGCAATGCCTCGGGTTCGATAGATGCCGGCGCATTATAATCTTCCGGCTTGTTTCTCTGCTCCAACGGTATATCTGTCGTCACGCTTTCTTTGTCGGTACCGGCGCGCTTGCTCATTATACCGTTTATTACAAGTATTGCGTTCAACATCAGCATAATGCCGACAAGTACAATTATATTTTTGAACAGACCATTTTTCTTTATCTTTCTCATAGCTCAACGCTCCGTATCATTTAGCACGTTTATCATACATTGAATCTGAACAGAATGACATCGCCGTCTTTTACGACATAATCCTTACCCTCGCTGCGGTAAACGCCTGCATCTTTTGCGGCTGCGATACTGCCAAGTTTTACAAGCTCGTCATAAGTCACAACTTCTGCACGGATAAAGCCGCGTTCAAAATCGCTGTGTATTTTTCCCGCCGCCTGCGGCGCTTTTGTACCCTTTGTTATAGTCCATGCGCGGCATTCGGTCTCGCCTGCGGTAAGATAGCTTATAAGCCCCAACAACTCGTAACTTGCTTTGATAAGGCGGTCAAGACCGCTTGTTTCACAACCGAGTTCTTTGAGGAACTCAAGTTTATCTTCATCATTGAGATCGGCAATTTCTTCTTCTATTTTTGCACATATCACAAAAACGCCGTTGCCACGTTCTGCCGCAAGCTCACGTACTTTTTCGACATATTTGTTGCCGAGTCCGTCGTCTGCAATATCGTCTTCCGCAACATTTGCGGCATAGAGAACTTTTTTGAATGTAAGCAGGGTCAGGCTTTCGACAAACGCCAGCTCGTCGGGGTCGCTAAACTCCAAAGTAGATGTGCATTTACCGTTTTCAAGCGCCGACTGTATTTTTTTAAGTATATCCAGTTCTTTGGCAAGGCTTTTGTCGTTGACCGCCTGTTTTTGAGTTTTGGCTATGCGGCGCTCTATCACTTCCAGATCGGCTAATATAAGCTCAAGGTCAATTGTTTCTATATCACGCACGGGGTCGACGCTTGCATCCACATGAACGACATTTGAGTCCTCAAAGCAGCGTACGACGTGTACTATGGCATCTACTTCGCGTATATGCGATAAAAATTTGTTTCCAAGTCCTTCGCCTTTGCTTGCGCCCTTTACAAGCCCCGCAATATCCACAAATTCGATAACGGCAGGTGTGATTTTTTTTGTATTGTACATTTTTCCGAGTACATCGAGCCTGTTGTCGGGGACGGGAACGATACCCACATTGGGGTCTATCGTGCAGAACGGATAATTTGCCGATTCCGCGCCGCCGCCTGCAAGCGAATTGAACAATGTGCTTTTGCCCACATTGGGCAGACCAACTATACCAAGTTTCATTATATTTCCTCCGCGGCATGAGCTGCCTTTTATCCTATTTCTTCCATTACATCCTGCATATCGTATTTTCCGGCGGGTTTGCCGACAATGAATTTAGCGGCTTTGACCGCGCCTACGGCGAATACTTCCTTGCTGTATGCCGAATGTTTAAATTCGATCACTTCGTCTTTGCCTGCAAAAATGACCTCATGATCACCGACTATTGTACCGCCGCGTACTGCGCTCAGACCAAGCTGACGGCGGTCGCGTTTTTCGCGCACACCGCTTCTGTCATAAACATATTCAAGGTCTGTGCTTACACCTGCGTTTACCGAATCCGCAAGCATAAGCGCTGTTCCGCTCGGCGCATCTATTTTCTGATTGTGATGGCGTTCGACTATCTCAACATCAAATCCCTCACGGTAAAGGACATCCGAATATTTCTTTAAAAGGCTTGCAATAAGGTTAATGCCTAAGCTCATATTTGCGGACCTGAACACGGGAATGATCTCCGATGCCTCGTCAAGTTTTTTGAGGCAGTCTTGCGAAAGACCTGTTGTGCATATGACAATGGGTGTTTTTTTTGCGACCGCATATTCTATCAAAGCGGGAACTGCGGCTGCTGTCGAAAAATCAACTATGACGTCGGACGCTATATCGCATTCGTCAACGCTTGTAAATGTCGGGAAAGGGGCATTTACCGAAGTTATATCTATACCGGCAGCCATTTCCGTATCGGGGTCGTTTTTCACTAAATCACAGATAACATGACCCATTTTGCCGTTGCAGCCGTGCATTATAATTTTTATCATTTGTAATCTACTCCTTATCGGATAAGACCGAATCTTATCATACTTTCTTTAAGCGCTTTACGGTTTTCGTCGCTCATCTCAAGCAAAGGCGCACGGAAGTTTGCTTCTATTTTACCCATCATCGCAAGCGCTTCTTTAACGGGTATGGGGTTTACTTCTATAAACAGCTTTTTGCAAAGGTCTATAACCTCTATCTGCATTTTTGCGGCTTTTTTGACATCACCGTCAAGGTAGCTTTGCACTAAGTCATGCGTATATTTGGGCGCAACATTTGAAAGCACCGAAATAACTCCCTTGCCGCCGAGCGAAAGCAGAGGAACTATCTGATCGTCGTTGCCGCTGTAAATATCTATTTTATCTTCGCAAAGAGCCGCTATTTCGGCGACCTGAGATATATTGCCGCTTGCTTCTTTTATAGCGACGATATTTTCTATATCGGCTAATTTTGCCGCAGTCGCAGGCGCAATATTAAGCCCTGTCCTGCCTGCTACGCTGTACATTATTATAGGCAGATCCACTGCGCCTGCCATATCCGTATAATATTTGATAAGACCGCGCTGAGTGGTTTTGTTGTAATATGGTGTTACTATCAGCAGACCGTCTGCGCCGACACCCTGAGCGCGCTTTGCAAGCTGCATACCGTGTGCCGTATCGTTGCTGCCTGCGCCTGCGATAACGGGTATACGCTTGTTTACTTTGTCTGCCGTATATCCGATAACGCTTATCTGCTCGTCGTCGGTCAGCGTGGATGCCTCGCCCGTTGTACCGCAGATTATTATTGCATCGGTATTGTTTTCTATCTGAAATTCTATAAGTCCGCCGAGCGCATCGTAATCGACGCTGCCGTCAGCTTTGAACGGTGTTACTATTGCAACGCCCGCACCCTTGAACAAAGTCTTTTTTGCCATAATGAGAAACCCCCTTTATATTATTTCGCCGTCAGTCAAAATATCCTTTGGCTGCAAGTAATTCCGCAAGCAGAACAGCTCCGCCCGCAGCGCCTCTTAATGTGTTGTGTGACAGACACACAAATTTATAGTCGTATTGTTTATCTTCCCTCAAACGGCCTATCGATACAGCCATACCGCCTTCCAACATACGGTCGAGCTTTGCCTGAGGTCTGTTGTCCTCTTCAAAATAATGGAGAAAACGTTCCGGAGCGGACGGGAGTTTAAGTTCCTGCGGCACACCTGAAAAGTTTTTCCATGCTTCAAGTATCTCTTCTTTGCTCGGCTTATTGTCGAACGAAACGAAAACAGCCGCGGTATGTCCGTCGGAAACGGCCACTCTAAGACACTGTGTTGTGATATTCGGTGCCTGCGCATTTTCGATAACATCGCCGTTTATTTTGCCCCAGACTTTCAAAGGCTCGTTTTCGGATTTTTCTTCTTCGCCGCCGATATAGGGTATAAGATTATCCACCATTTCGGGCCATGTTTCAAAGGTCTTTCCTGCGCCCGATATAGCCTGATATGTGCAGGCAAGAACATTTTTAAGACCGTATTTTCTGAGCGGATGAAGCGCCGGAACATAGCTCTGTATGGAACAATTTGATTTTACGGCTATAAAGCCCCTCTTTGTGCCGAGGCGTTTTCTCTGCGCCTTTATTATCTCGATATGTTCGGGATTTATTTCGGGAACGACCATCGGGACATCGGGTGTACCCCTGTGAGCCGAGTTGTTGCTCACAACGGGACATTCAGCCTTTGCATAACGTTCTTCAAGCGCCCTTATTTCGTCTTTTTTCATATCCACGGCGCAGAATACAAAATCGACTTCTTTTGCTATTTTTTCAACATCGGCTGTTGCGTCCATTACCGTCAGGTCGGCTATGCTTTCGGGCATGGGTTCGGTCATTGCCCAGCGGCTGCCTATGGCGTCTTTAAGTTTTTTACCTGCCGAACGCGGGCTTGCGGCAACAACTTTTACATCAAACCACGGGTGCTTGCTCAAAAGCAGCGCAAACCGCTGACCGACCATACCCGTAGCGCCGATGATACCAACATTGTACTTTTTCATTTTAAAAAACTCCTTTGATACATTTTATTGTGTATTGTTTTTATTGTGCTTTTACAAAACAAAAACGGGAACGGATAAAATGCCGATCCCATTAATTACGGTTTATAATTAATGATAGCACTCCATCGTTAAAAGTCAATACCATGCGGATATTGAACAATGATGACAGTCACAGGGCTGTTTGCCTCAGCGACCGGATCGCCTTTACGCAAAGAGGGGCGATCCTCGGCATTATCCCCTTTTTTTGCGGTTTTCCCGGCGCTTTGCCGCCTGATCCGCAAATACTGATGGATAATGCGCCTCTATCCTAAGTTTAATATAACATTTTAAGGGAAAATTGTCAAGGTCTATTATAGCTTTTGCGTTTTATAAAAAATTTTATCCGGGGTTCTTGGTTTTTGCCCGTTTAAGAACTATTCTTATCAGTCCCCATATCCCCGAAACTATAACGCCTGCACTGCCTAAAACTATCAGATACAGACCTATTTCTTTATTTATTGTGCCGCCGTAAGCCGAAAAGTCGACTTTGGACACGGATACTACCTCTATATACGCTATTACAGCCGAAATTATGCCCGCGGCTATAAGCGCCGCATCAAGACCTATAACGGACAATACCGCCGTAACTGCGGCTGTTGCCAATACGGGCGCTGCCATTTTAATATCCGTAAGAGATACATTGTTTGTTTCACCCGTCATTGTCACATATACCGAAAAAAAAGGCAGCAGCGCGCTTGCGGCAAGCAGCACGGCGGAGATAATGCCGATGATATTTGGTTTGAGTTTCGGTAAAAGCATAGGTTCTATTTTAAAAAAATTCATTTTTATACTCCTTTCGGTATTTATATACCCCTCGGCAAAAAAATCAGCACAATGGCAAACAATATAGCAAGGATATAAATAATCGCACTTATCCTGTGACCCCTGCCTATGAACAGGTGTGTCAGCACTTGCAGGATAATGCCTGCCCCGATACCCGTCAGCAAACTGTTCGTCAGCGGCATAAGAAACATTGTGAACACCGCAGGTACAGCGTTTGCGGGTTTTTCAAAATCAATGTTTTTTATAACGTTCATCATCAGAACGCCCGCTGCGATAAGCGTTGTTGCCGTTGCAGCCGACGGCACAAAGCTTGCAAACGGCGCTATAACGGATGTTACAATAAACAAAAGCCCCGTTATAACTGCCGTCAGCCCGGTGCGTGCGCCCTCTATAACGCCTGCGGTGCTTTCTATATATGTTGATATGTTGGTTATGCCAAGCATAGAGCCTATGGAAGTCGTTGCGGCGTCTATCTCCAATATGCGCGGTATCCGCCTTTTTACACGCTCGTCGTTTTCGGTGCGGTCAAGGTGAGCCGTAGCTATAAGCATTGACATTGTTTCAAATATATCCATTATGCTTATCGAAAAAATAACTATGATAAGCGTTGAGAGCGACATAAATTTTTCGCTCATACCGCTGCCGTATATAAGCCCCTTGAAATCCATTTTAAAGACTACCGAGCTTATCGGTATGGACGTTATCGGTACTATCGCATTGTTGAGATGCATAAGACCGAGCGGCACGGCAAGTATCATACATACTATCTTGCCTATAAAAATAGCGCCGTGTACATTTTTGTCCAAAAGTATTGTTATAAGTATAACGCCGAATATGGCAAGCCAGGCGCTGCGCGTGTCGGGCGAATTTGTGGCAAGCATATCGAAAAAGGCGAAATGT
>CANRCU010000060.1 GCA_947629215.1 uncultured Clostridia bacterium | reverse complement strand
TGCGCGCCGACAGCCGAGGGCGAGGCATACAACGGTATGTATCTTTACAGATTCCCGAATTACAAATGCTTTTTCTCCTCTCTGAACGAGGGCGAAAAAGAGGTTTCCGAGGCATCTTTTGCTTTTCCGCCGAATGTGGGCTATAAGGTCTACAGAAACGGTCAGTCTGTATATTTCGGCTCGGACGGAAGATTGACTTCTCCGGGGAATTACCGTGTAGAGGTCTATGCCAAAAACTACGGCACATCCGAGGGCTACGAGGCCGTATACAAGGCAGTCACGGAATTTCGCATACCGGAGCCGACGCCTGCCGAAGTATCGGAGGCAATACCGGATAACGCATTTTTAACGAACAATACCGAAACGGCAGAAGTTTTTTCTTATAACAATACGCAGACCGCAAATACGCCTGAAAAAAACGAAAACGTTTCGTCTGCTCCCGAAACGACGGCGACCGCCGAAAAGACCGAGCTTTACGAAAGCTATAACGAGGACGCCAAAATGTATAAAGAAGCGTTCCCGTCGGGCGACGCTTTTTACACCAACACCGCAAACGGCGATATAAGCGGCGGCAATGTATATATAGACATACCCGCAAATATCGGCGTTACAATAAAAAAAGACGGTACCGAGATACCCTTTGAAAACAAGGCTTATATAAACGATGACGGTACATATTTGCTGGAATTGACGGACAGTTTCGGCACAAGAGAAATGTACGCCGTGTACAGTTTCAGGATACAGGGCGGTACGGAGAGATCCGAAGCGCCTGTGGAAGAAACGGACACGGCGACAGCAAGAAATTTTTCGGATATACTCAACTACAGCTTTGATGCCGAGGCGGACAGATTTGTCTATACCATTGGCGACAAGGCTGTATATGTAAATGTGCCGTCGGGTATGTTCTCAAACGAGGGTCTTGAACTGACGCTGCCGTCGGGAGTTACTGCCGAAGCCGAAAAAGACGGCGAAGTATATCCCTTTGAAGGCGAGATAAACGAAAGCGGTACTTACGATATTACCCTTAAAGACGAGGGGGACAATGTGCTTTCGCTCAGATATTATCTCTATGACAGGGCGGTAAATTCTTTTGAGGATTATTCGGCTCCCGACGGATATATCATAACCGAGATATTGTACGAGGATCATAAGGGCATATATACTGCCGACGAAGAAACGGCAGAGGAACCCGAAGAGGAAACCGAAGAATCGGAAGGACCCGACGAAGAGAGCGAGGAAGGACCCGACGAAAGACCATGGGAAAAAGATATGCAGACCATATCGGATCTTTCCGAAGAGGCGGCTGAGTCAGGCGTAACATATATGATAATGCCCCTTGACGGCAGATACAGCGTTACCATGGAAAGTGAGGAAGAACTTCCTACACTGAGAACAGAGATACTTGTCGACAGAACTGTACCCGAAGTCACATTTGAAGGTCTTGACGAGAACAATATATCTATAGAAAACAGTTTTACTTTAAACTGTGAAGATGACGATGTTACGCTTATTTTGGCACACTCCGACGGCGAAGAAGAGATACTGTCCGAACAGGGCGGCAGTTTTGTTATAAAAGGCGTTGACAGATACACCGTTACCGCAATAGACAAGGCGGGCAATGAATCAAGTTACCAAGTCAGGATAAAAAGACATATCGGCGCTGCCGGTATTGCCACAATACTGCTTTTTACGGCGCTTATAGCGGCTTTGATAGGTTTTGTGGCATATAATTCAAAGAAATTCAGCGTCAGATAAAATGTTTTGCGGCGGCTGTGTACCGTGTTGAGGTGATACCATGTATATTGTACCTTTTGCTTTTAATTTTATAGAGTGGGTAAGAGATAATATCCTTGAGCCGTTTATAGAGATAGTGGCAGGCATAGTTATCGATCTGCTGATGATCAAGGTAAAGATGCTTATGGTGCGTCTTCTGTCAAAGTTACTTATGCTGCTTTACCTTATATATGCCGCTGCGCTCAAAGTGGTCGACTTGTCGCAGTCTATTTTTGATGCGCTTTCGGGTGTGGAAAAGGTAAGCTATAATATCGACGGCAATAAAGGCAGCGATTATTTTACAAATGTACTTTTGCAGATACCGCTTGTAAAAAATGTTTTCTGGTCTATATGGATAATGAGCGTGGTGCTGTGCGTTGTGTTCACAATTGCCTCTATTATAAGAAGTATTTCCGATTTAGACGATACGGGGCAGAGCGTGGGCGATGTTTTAAGGCAGTCGGCAGGCACTATGGGTATGTTCCTTGTTTTGCAGGTTGTAACATATATGGTGGTGGCAATCAGCAATTATACGCTCACAAGCACGCAGACGGCAATGAGGTACGCCATAGGCACCGACACCGAAGTGCGGCTCTCAAACGCCATTTTTGCCGCCTCCGCCATAAATGCGGGCAGGACGGGCGACCCGCTGAAAGACACGTTTGAGATGCTGGATATAGTAAGTTCAAGCACCACGCTGAAAAATATCGGCGTGACCAAATTAGACAACAGCAAGGATAAATATCACCCCGACTGGGATAAAGTAAAGGACTTTTATTCCGGCAGGGCGAAATATTACGATATTATAGATGTGGAGCAGCGGCTCGTGCTGTCAAAGATAGATTATCTTTCGGCGCTGATATGCACATTGTTTGTGCTGAAATATATGCTCGGCGCGGCTGTGTCGTTTATACACAGGGCATTGGCTGTGGTGGTGGCATATCTGACAGCCCCGTTTTTTGTCGCCTTGTCACCGCTGGACGGGGGCAACCGCTTTGAAAGGTGGAAAAACTTTTTCACCGGCGCTTGTTTCGGCGCTATGGGTACGGTGATTTCGGTAAATGTATATATGATGATATTGCCCGTTTTTTTAAGGAGTAATGTTATATACGACGGCCCCAACGGTCTTATGGTCTATCTTATAAGGCTGTATTCGGTGGTGATATTGAGCATAGGTTTTGAAAAATTGGGCAATGTCGTGAACGAGATAATCTCCGATTCGGGCATTATGAGTCCGTCGGAAGGTTTCAGGCTCGCCAAGGAACTGGCGGATAAGCTGAAATCGGCAGGCAATTTCGGCAAAAAGTCCGGCGGTGGCGGAAAAGGTAAGTAACAATGCACGGGAGCATACATATATGAATGAAGTAGTTTTTTTGGGTATCTTTGATAAGATAGCAAACTGGATAATGGGCGGTATAACAAAGGCACTTACATGGCTTTTTACCAATGTTATTTCTCCCGTATGGTCGATAGTGTGGGATAATTTTCTGCATTATATAGTCGACTTTATAAGGGAAATATTGGCTTTGCTGCTTTATAAGCTCTATGCGCTGCTTCTTTCTGTTGTTTATGCCGTTGAAGAGATGGTATACTCCTTTTCGGGCGTAAAAAGCGTTACCATAGATAAAGAAAGCGGCAATATACTTACTCTGCTTATGAACCGCCCCATGGTAAACGATGCATTCTGGTATATAACGATGCTTGCGCTGGTGTTATGCTTTGTGTTCACAATTGTTGCGGTCATGCGCTCTACATTTGACCTTAATTTTGACAGCAGAAAAAGCGTCGGCAGGGTGCTTTCGCAATTTTTCAGGTCTGCGGTGGCTTTTCTTGTCATGCCTGTGCTGTGCTACGGGCTTATAGAGCTTCCTCCGTAAGCGGCACAAGCACCTATATAACCGATAATCTGTTTATGCTGACGGTAAAGGGCGCTATTTCGGAACAAAAACCCGAAGCCTTTGCTCAGCTTGGTCAAAAACTGAATGATTCGCCCATGTTTTGGTATACCTTCAGCGATGTCAAGAATTACCTTGCAGGCCTTGGCGTTAAATTCAATGCAAGGGATGTAGACTTGTTTGTGGGCTATATAGGCTGTATACTGCTTGTTTTTAATCTGCTTGCGCTTGCGGGCGTGTTTATACGCAGGGTAATGGAAATTATAGTCCTTTATATTGCCTCGCCGTTTTTTGTCGCAACGATACCGCTTGACGACGGCGAACGCTTCGGCAAATGGCGAACGACCTTTATAGGCAGACTGTGCATGGGCGCAGGCATGATAGTAGCCATAAATATAATGATGCTCGTCATCTGTCTTGTCATAGGCTCGGATACAAGCACTTCGGTCAGTTTTGTCGAGATAAGAGATCCAAATAAGGATATTCTCGGTTACAGCTCCGACGTGGCTTTTGATATATTGGTAAAGCTGATATTTATGATAGGTGCTATACTTTCGGTGCGCTCGATAGGCGTTACCATAACCGCCATAATCGACCAGAGTGCCGCAAACGCCATGACCGAGGGCATGGAGTTGAGGGATAAAGTCTACGGTATGATAAAAAGCGGCGTAGGCAAGGCTCAGGAGATGTACAGCGGCGCAAAAGGTCTTGCAAACAAGCACAAAGCCTCGTCGCTCATGCAGGCAAGCCGTGCGTCGGGCTTTAAGGGTCAGGTCGCAAACAAGAAAGAGCTTGATTTCTACAATAAGCTGCAAAGCAAAAAACTTTCAAATGCGGCCGCGGCGTCAAAGGAAAACAGGGGCGAAGCAAAAGCCGCTTTGAAAAAGGCTTCAAAACAAGCAAATACGGCTATGAAACAGTTCAGAGAGCTAAAGACCAACGAGGAAAGACAGGCTTTTATGAACAACTTCAACCAAAAGGGCGGTATGGCTGCGCTTACCGTTGACAAGAATAAACTTTCAAGCGGCGTTAAAACAAGTATGGATGAGTTTAATGCCGGTCTGAATCTGGATAAAAATATTGCGAGCGCAAGGGCGAACCGCAATAAATTTGAAAAAGGCAGTGAGAATTGGAAGAAATTTGACAATAAACTTAAAGAATTGAAGGGCGTAAAAGAAAAATTCGATTCGCTCGGCTCACATGCCGAAAGAAAGGCTTTCACAGACGCCAACAAAGCCGCTTTTGCAACTAACGAGGCAAAGAGCGACGGCGAAAAAATGGCTATGGAAAACCTTAACAAACGTGCCGAAAACGCAAAGCGTGTTAGGGATTCTCTCCAAAAGGGAACAAAAGCCTGGGAAGAAGCGGATAAAAAATACAATTCGCTGCTCAACAAGAGCGCCGTTATAGAAGAACTTGGCACAAGAGCCGAAAGAGATAAGTTTATAGAAGCCAACAAAGCCGAGACCGGCGACCTTGGTTTCAAGGATAGACAGGGCGGCAAAACGGCAGGTCTAAGCGGTGTCAAAAAAGGTCTTTCAAGGGTATTTGGCGGCGGCGGTGTCGCAGCCGGTCTGAGGGAGATAGGCGACAGCATAACGGGTATAAGGCTCGGCAAAGAAAACCGCCACGATGTCGCATTGCAGAACCTCGACAAGAGGATAGCCAGAACTTCGGCTTTGCGTGACAGTTTCCAAAAGGACAGCAAAGAATGGAAGAAATTCAACGATAAGCTTGAAAAACTCAATGCCGATAAGCTGAGCTTCAGCACAGCCGATTCGGACGAAAGAGATAAGCTTATAAAAGAAAACAGCGGCTCGTTTGCTCATTTCTCTCAGATGAACGACAGCGAAAAACAGTCGTTAGACAATATTGACGCAAATATAAGAAATGCCAAAGAGGACAGGGACAGGCACAAAGTCGGCTCGGATAAGTGGAATGCCGCAAACGAAAAACTCAATAAACTCACAGACCTTAAAGCAAGCTTTATGGATGCCGACACTCACGAGAGCAGGGCGTCGATGGCAAGCGGTTCAAACGACGCATTTAAAAATAAACAAAGCGAGGAATTTACCGAGCTTAAAGGCAAGTACAACGCATGGAAGATGCACGAGGCGAACGCCAAAGACGAAAATGCAAGGGAACATGCCCACAAGATGGCAAAATCCTATGCAGGCTTTATCGAAAGCTACAACAACGCCTCAAGCAGCGAGGGCAGGGCAGCCCTGCTTGAAAATGTAGCGGGTTTTGAAAAAGAATCCGCAAGACCGTCGGGTATATCCTTCACCGCAAAAGAAGCGTCCGCTTTCGGCAAGATAAGCCTTTCGGGCAACGAAAAATATATATCCGATTTTATGAATGCATCTACCCACGCCGAAAGAAAAAAGGTGTGGTCGGATTACAGCAATTATGTAGAGTCGCATAACGGCGAAACGCCGCCTCCGTTCGAGCTGCAAAGCAGGAGCGAAAGCGAATATTCCGCATATATGCGCAATACGGCTCAGCAGCTTATGCAGAGGGTAGCCTCGGGCGAAGTTCCCGCAGAACATATTTCCGAGGTAAGGCAGGCAGCCGATTATTACAGAGTGGCAGCTAACGAGTTTGACAACGCTTCTACACACGACAGCCGCGACCGCATAGTTGAGGCTCTTAACAGTTATGTCGGCACAATGTCAGGCTCTGCAAGACAGGCGACGGGCATAAGCGATATAAGACATGTCGAATACAGCCCTGCGGAATCCGCATTTATGCAAGGGCTTGACAGCGAACAGAGAGCAGGGTTTGAAAGCTGCGCGACCCATAGCCAAAGACTTTCTTTTATGGCTGAAACATACCGTTACAGCCCGAATTTTGTACGAATGAACGCAGCCGAAGCGGTATTTTTCAACAACCATTTCGGCAGAGAGAACGACGGTTACAGAAATACCGATGTATACGGCGCGGCTTTCTTAGGCGCGCGTACACATGAGGAAAGGGCAGAGATAATACAGCAATATGCCGATTATGTTTCAACTGCGGACAGCACGCACGGTCCGGGCGAATGGAACAGGGCGGTGCGTGAAAATCTTGTGCGTACCGTCAACAGCAGTGTTTCGACATATGCCGATGCAAGATGAACGAAGCCGAAACAAGATTTTTTGAATCAAGGCTGGATATTCCCGACGAACAGGGTTACAGAAATACACCTATGTACAGAACGGCATTTGCTGCCGCTTCCTCTCATGAGCAAAGACAGCAGGTAATGGATGATTACAACAATTATATCCTCTTTTCCGAAAGCGATCATTCGCCGGGTCATTGGAATGTTTCCGAAAGAATGTACTACGGTGTTCCGAGCGAAGCCGAACGTGTAGCGCACCGCACGGAAAGACTGGATATTATAAGAGAAGATATGAGTGCGCGCAGACGTGAAAACAACGGCAATACCGAGCCGACAACAAACCGTGAGCGTTTTGCAAACCTGACCTCCAACAGGGGTCACTAATGAAAGCAGGTGATACCATTGCGAATAATACCTAAAAAAACAAGGGTCAGTTTTGAACTGTTCAGGGGTATATCCATAGCCGATTTTGTTGTCGGCGCTGTCGGTTTTACCCTTGGCGTACTTGTGCTCTGTTCGGAACTGCCTTTCAAATTGACGCTGCTTACGATCGTTATAGTTGTATTTGTGCTTTTGCTGGTATCTGTGGACGAGGACAGAAACTATGTGTTTTTGGGGCATATAATAAAACACTATGCCAGACCGACCCACGTTTTCTCAAACTATGAAACAAAAGCCGAAGGCGACTGGGAAGGCGAGAACGAAAATAATAAGAAAAAAACAAAAAAGAAAGTTTCTTCATTCGGAGTACCCGACCTTATAGCTTTTACCGCCGTAAAAGACGGTATGATACACTATAACGGCGAATATTGCTGCAAGGTGATAGAGGTATCCCCCGTGGAGTTTCGTTTCCTGACGGAAAGCAAGCAGGATCAGCTCATCGACAGAGTTTTCGGCGCGGCTATAAGGAACGTATCTCTTGACGACCAGTCCATATGCATAGTTAAGATAGACAGACCCATAATATATGACGAGTATATCGAAAGGGAATATATCAAAATAGACGAGCTGAGCGAGGCTTTCATAAACGGCGTTATAGAAGAAGACGAGCTGAGAACAAGGCTTGACATAATATATGACAGGATAGAAAAAACAGACGAAATAAATACCGATAAGAAGATATACGACTGTTTCCACTATATATGCGTGTTCGATACCACGCCCGCAAGCGTCAACGAAATGGCTCAGCTCATATGCGAGCAGCTCATGCAGGGCGATATAAATGTAAAACTGCTTGATACTAAAGAACTTGCGGTATTTCTGAAATATAACTTTATGCCCGATTTTGACGAAAGAGAGATAGAAGAGCTTAGCGAAGAGGAATATATGAAATGGATATTGCCCCGTGATATTTCTTTCGGCGCAAGAACGACCCGGACGGACGACCTTGTTACACATAATCTGCGTGTCATAAATTACCCGACGACCGTCGGCAATGCATGGGGCAGCGGGCTTTTTAACATACCCGATACAAAGGTCGTTATGAAACTGAACCCGATAGACAGGTTCAAAGCGGTCAGGAATATAGACCGTTCGCTTATGGAGCTGAGAGGTCAGGAGGCAGTTACCTCAAAAGACAGCAGGATACTTGAAATTGAAAATCATATTGCAACGCTTCAGAACCTGCTCATGCTTTTACAGGGCGACAACGAGATATTGTATGATGTGAATATCTATATCACAGTCTACGACTATGACGAGTCGATGCGCAGGCTGAACCCCAATATGGAAAAACCGTCGGGTACCGCAAGCATAAAACGCAAGGTACGCAGGATGCTTTCGGAGCAGTCGCTCAGAGTTACCGATATGATGTTCAGGCAGTTCGACAGCTTTGTCGGTTCGCAAATATCGGCTTACGACCCGTGCCGCAGAAACGGCAGGGCGATACATTCTTCGTCGATAGCGGCTGCATTCCCGTTCATTTATTCGCATATTTCGGATGTGGGCGGCATAAACCTCGGCAGCTCCTCGGGTATGCCCGTGTTTGTGGATTTCTTCCGCAGGGACAGCGAAAGAGTAAACAGCAATATGGTCATTATAGGCAAGTCGGGCAGCGGAAAGTCCTTTGCAACAAAAATGATGCTTTCAAATCTTTCCGCCGAAAACAGCAAGATATTTATACTCGACCCCGAAAACGAGTATACGGGGCTTGCCAATAACATGCACGGCAATATAATAGATGTCGGTTCGGCAACTCAGGGGCGTATAAATCCGTTCCATATAGTTACCTGCCTGAGCGACGATGACAAGGTAAGCGACGAGGAGTCGGCAAGTGTGAGTTTTTCGGTGCATCTTCAGTTTTTGGAAGAGTACTTCAAACAGATACTGCCCGGTATAGATGCCGATGCGCTTGAATACCTGAACAATGTGCTTGTCAGGGTGTACGAGTCAAAAGGCATAGATGAAATGACGGACCTGACCAAGCTAAGACCCGAAGATTACCCTATTTTTGACGACCTTTATGACGTTCTGCTCATAGACTACCAGACGGCAAAGGGCGAGTACAGCAAAAACAATCTGAGGGTGCTTATAAACTATATTTCAAAATTTGCAACGGGCGGCAGAAACTCAAATCTTTGGAACGGTCCGTCAACGCTTGACGTAAAAGAGAATTTCACCGTTTTCAACTTTCAGTCGCTGCTTGCCAATAAAAACAATACCGTTGCCAATGCTCAGATGCTGCTTATATTGAAATGGCTCGACAATGAGATAATAAAAAACAGGGATTACAACATTAAATACGATGCCCAAAGAAAAATAATAGTCGTCATAGACGAGGCGCACGTATTTATAGACCCCAAATATCCCATAGCGCTTGATTTTATGTTCCAGCTTGCAAAACGTATACGTAAATATAACGGTATGCAGATAATAATCACACAGAACATAAAAGACTTTGTAGGTACAGAGGAGATAGCCCGCAAATCTACCGCCATTATAAACGCTTGTCAGTATTCGTTCATATTCTCGCTTGCGCCGAACGATATGCACGACCTTTGCAAACTGTATGAAAAAGCGGGCGCCATAAACGAGAGCGAACAAGACGAGATAGTTACCAACGGGCGGGGCAGGGCTTTTGTTATAACTGCGCCCACAAAGCGTATCTCCATAAATATAAATGCATCGCAGAAACTCAGGAGTATGTTTGAATAGGTGAATGCAATGAAAAAGGCTGTGTTTATATTTGCCTGTATGGCTGCGCTTTCGGGCTGCAGCGGCGAGAAAAATGAAATTGTGCTGTCCGTTGAAAAAGGCTTTGAGTGTGAGGAGCTTCTTGATGCGGTGAGAAATTATTATCCCGATAAGGAGATAACCGTTATACAAACGGAAAATATATTGTCCGACAGCGACAGCACGGTCGCCATAGGTTCAATGCCGACGGGCGAACCCATCGGGTACGGTATGTGGAAAAGCAAGCCCATCGGGTACGAAGCTGCCTGCGTCATAAGCCGCAGCGACTGTAAACTGACGACAGAGCTTGCCGATATGAAAACGGGCATACCGTCTTATATGGACTATATCAAATATGTATATCTGCCCGAAGATGCCGAAGTTGAAATATATGAGGACAGCGACGCTATGTTGTCCGATTTGAAAGAAGAAGTCATAGATGCGGTCATACTGACCGAGAGCGAGGGCGTCGGCAGGCGCGCCGTCGACGCCGCCAGCCGCGCAAAGGGCCTTGAGGGGGAGATCGCGAAGCTTGA
>CANRCU010000059.1 GCA_947629215.1 uncultured Clostridia bacterium | reverse complement strand
AAAAAGCGGGCGGGGTTTGGGGCAGCGCCCCATTTTATGAGTAACTTATTTTTTGCCCCGCTTTTTCCTAAGTAAAAAATTAAGGCTGTCGCAAAACTGAACTATTTGATAAAGAGTGAATTTTTTAGATTAAGTTTACTTGCAAATCTTTTAAGTAACTTTGGCGTCGTCAGACTAATATCCGCAGGCAGAATTTACTTCTGCCGAGGAAAAGAGCGAGTTCAGCGTTATTTCCGCAGGAAATTAGCGATGCTTTATGCGCCGACCATCGGAAGGCACGAGCCTCTTTATTCATTGTGAAAAAAACTGAATGAAATGCTTGCATTTCATTCAAATAATTTTTTGCTTAGCCTTCAGAAAAAAGCGGGCGGGGTTTGGGGCAGCGCCCCATTTAAATAAGGTGAAAACAATGCGTCTTAACTTTTTGGACAGTATACGCGGCATACTTATACTCAATATGTTATTATATCACCTCTGTTGGGATCTTGCGTATATATACAACATAAATATACCGGGTTTCGGCGGTATTGCCGGGCATATATGGCAGCAATGCATATGCTGCGGTTTTATACTGCTTTCGGGCATATGCCTGCGGCTTAGCGGCAGTACCGAAAAACGCCTGAAAAACGGTATTAAAATATTTTTATGGGGTCTGGCGATAACATTTGTTACCCGTATATTTGCATACGACAGCAGGATAATTTTCGGTATACTCACATTTTTGGGCAGTTCCATGCTGATAACCGCGCTTGCCTCAAAATATCTTGAAAAAATACCGTCCCTTTTCGGCGCAGCCGCCTGTTTTGCGCTTTTTTTTATTTTTAAAAGCGTAAATAACGGAGCTTTGCTCTACGGGCTTATAAAACTGCCAAAACGGCTTTACAGCGGCTTATTTATGACATATTTGGGCTTTATGCAGCCCGATTTCTTTTCGTCGGATTATTTTTCTCTGCTGCCATGGATATTTTTATATCTGACGGGATATTTTGTTTCGCCGTTTGTCAAAAAAGCCGACAAAAATATCACCGATATAAAAATACCCGTTTTAAATTATATCGGCAGACATTCGCTTGTGTTTTATCTTGCCCACCAGCCCTTGTTTCAAATCATATTAACAATATTATTCGGCAATTGACTTGCGTTATTCTTCGTCGCAGAATTTTTCAAGCAGCGCTTTATACTCCGACGCATCTATCGGCAGCTCCACCGGCACGCCCTTATATGCCGAATAATAGGCTGCATTGGTCAGCATAAGCGCATTTACGGCGCTTTTGCCCTCCGCTGTCAAAGGCGTACCGTCCAGCACCGCTTTTGTAAAATTTTCAAGCATGGGAACATAGGGTTCTTCGGGCGGTACAAATTCGACAATTTCTTCGGTTATACCAAGTTTTTCTCTTGAATTGACATCGGCGGTCTTTATATATTCGTCACAGTCCTTATCAAAACGCCATATATGCAGGGTATTGTCCTCTAACAGCAATTTGCCGCGGCTGCCCGTGACTTCAAGTCTTTCCTGCCATACAGCCTCGCCCGTAGAAAGCATAAAGACCGCTGTCAGACCGTTTTTATACCGCATATGCAAAGTTGCTTCATCATCTACTTTAAAATCGTTGTATTTGCCGAACGGTATATCTGCATATAATTTCTCGGGCATACCAAAAAGCCATTGCCATATATCAAGTATATGCTGCCCCTGATTTATAAGCGCGCCGCCGCCCTCGCCGTTCCAGCTGCTGCGCCAGCTGCCCGAATGGTGATAATGCGCTGTACGCATATAACGCGTATTTACAAGCATTATTCTTTTAAGGCTGCCTATCTCTCCGTTTTGCAGTATCTCTTTAAGCCTTAGATATTTGGGGTAAAGCCTTTGATGAAACATCATCGCATATACCTTGCCGTATTTTTCCGCATCGCTGCTCATCTGCATGGCATCGCCTATGGATATGCCGGCAGGTTTGTCGCACATAACGTCTTTGCCCAGTTCAAACGCACGTCTTGCAAGCTCGGGATGTGTTTTATGCGGTGTAACTATAAGTACGCCGTCATAGAGTTCGGGGTTTGCAAACAACTCGTCCGTGTTTTTGAATATACGCGGACTGCCGTTAAGCTCTCTTGCCCATTCCGCGGCTTTTTCGTTCCTGCATACCATTGCGGTCAGCTCTGTGCGAGGCACTTCCCCACCGCTTATCATATATGCATATTTTTTGCCCATAACTCCCACACCGATAAGCGCTATACGCATTTTATCCATAAAATACCTTCTCTCTTTGAAATTTTTATACACAAAAGGCTGTCGCACAAACAGCATATAATTTTGCCATTTGCGACAGCCTGTTATTTTTATTGCTGTTGTCTGTCTTGTTTGTCCTGCTGTCTGTTGTTATAATGGTTTTTCATTGTTATAACAACGTATCTGTGCGGCTCGATGCCCTCGCTGTAAGTTGTGACATATCTGTCGTTTTGAAGCGTATAATGTATTATACGTCTTTCATAGGGATTCATCGGTTCAAGCACAACATTTTTTCTGTTGTGTTTGCACTTTTTGGCAAGATTGAAAGCAAGCCTTTCAAGCGTTTCTTTTCTTCTCTCGCGGTAACTTTCGGTATCGAGAGTAATATTGACATAAGGATACTCGCTCTTGTTTACAACAAGGCTTGTCAATGTTTGCAGGCTGTCAAGTGTCTGACCCCTTTTGCCGATAACAACGCCCATCTCGTCGCCCTTCATATTTATGAGGAGCTGTTTGTTGTCAAGAAATTCCGACTCAAATTCAACGTTTATTTTCATTGTATCGAAAACGCTTTTAAGAAATTTCTCCGCCATGCCGATTATAACGGTCTTATCCTCGTCCGTAAGCTGAGGACGCTCGGTATGTTCCTCCTGTTCGGGAGTTTCCTCTTCGGCTTCTTGGGGAGTTTCTTTGACGAATACTTCCTTTTTGAGTTCTTCTTTTTTAGGCTCTTCTTTTTTCACGCTCTCTTTTTTCTCGGGCTGTATCTCAGCCTTTGGCGGTTCGGGGGTTACTTCCGGAGTTTCGTTTTCAAAGCCCGGCAGATATACCTTTACCTTGGCAGGTCTTGCGCCAAGGCCGAGGAAACCCTTTGAGCCTTCGTCAACGACCGTATATTCCACATCGCTTATGCCGACGCCAAGTTGTTTTGCGCCCTCCTCAACGGCTTCGCTGATGGTTTTCCCTGTTATTTCGACTAAATTCATTTCTTTCCCTCTTTTCTGTCCGAATTTTCGGCTGCCTCTTTCAGTTCAAAATGTTTTGTAAGTATGAGCTGCTGGAATATCATAAAGATATTACCCGTTATCCAGTAAACGCCAAGACCCGCAGGAACGCTTGTTGTGAACCAAGCCATGATAAGCGGCATTGTTATATTCATAACACGTTGTTGTGTCCTCATCTGAGGATCCATGGTCTTTTCGACCTTTCTGGACATTATCCACGATGAAAACCATGTTGTAAAGCCCGACAATATGGGCAGTATAAGTTTTCTGTCAAGCGACAGACCGACGGTTTCCGTCAGATTGAGCCCAAGAAAACCTTCAATGACGGTCTTTTGCTCGTAAAGGTCTGTTGCTTTGCTGCTGCCAACATATGATACGAACTGTTTTACCTGGTCGGGTTCTATCGCATTGATTATAAAATTGAACATCGAGGTGTCAACATCGGTGCCTTTGTCTATATGCAGCAGAGTACATACCTGATTGAACAGCGCAAGCGCATCGGCATTGCCAGAGGTTATGCAATCTATGATGCTGTCCGAAAATTGGCTGTATATTGTATTTATCGTGTCGATATACACAAACGGGTGACGCATTACATGATACAGACCGAAGAATATAGGCATCTGTATCAAAAGCGGCAGGCAGCCGCCGAACATATTATAGTTGTGATCCCTGTAAATACGCTGCTGTTCCATGGTCAGTTTGCGCTGTACTTCGGGGTCGTTAAGCATACCCTTATATTTTTCCTGCAATTTTTGTATCTCGGGCTGCATTTTACGCATAACAAACATAGATTCCTGCTGTTTGTAGGCAATGGGTATCATAAGCAGCCTTACGAATATTGTAAACAAAATTATTGTTATACCCAACGAATTTGTCTGTGTAATGCCGTAAACAACATTAAACAGCACATTTACGACCAAGCCCAGTATCTTTGCTATCGGGCCGACGATAATGCCCGGCTCGCGCATGATGCTTGAGGCAAGATAAAAATTAGTAACCAACTTGTTCCTCCTCTGCAAAGAACCGAAAAAGCGGCTCTTGCTACGTTAAATTTAACATATGTCATGAACTACGGCAGGGGGTCATATCCGCCCTTACAGAAGGGATTGCACCGTAAAAGCCTTTTTGCCGTGAGCAGAGCGCCTTTGAAAAAACCGTATTTTTCAAACGCCAGGTAAGCATATTCCGAACAGGTCGGCTCAAAACGGCAGCATTTTGGCAGCATAGGCGATATAAAGCGCCGATACAGCCTTATAATGATAAGAACGGCTTTTGTAAATATACTCATAGTTCATCACTTCGTTTGTTCTTCGTCGGTTTCCCGACCGAGCAGATTTTGTTTTCTCAATAAATGTTTCAGGGACTTGTCAACTTCGGTAAAGGGCAGTCCGCAAATTGACGCCCGCGCTATGATAACAATGTCATAGCCCCTGCTGACTTTCTCCTCCGTAAGACGATAACTTTCACGGAGTAACCGCGTAACCCTGCTGCGTACGACCGAATTGCCGACTTTTTTGCTGACGGAAAAGCCTATGCGATTGTAATTTTTGCCGTTGCGGTAAACATACATCACAAGATTTCTGTTTGCAATGGAACGTCCGCGGTTATAGACGTATCTGAACATAAAATTTTTTTTCAATGTTTGGGTAAAAAGCATAAATACCCCTTTTCTGCGCGCGGGCTTAAAGTGCCGACTGCCCCGCACAATTTTATTGAAGAAGGGAGTGCTTTGCACACTCCCCGTTTGTAAAAGCGAAAGTATTAAAAAGAAATCAAGCCGAAAGGACCTTTCTGCCCTTTCTGCGTCTGGCAAGAATAACTTTTCTGCCGTTTGCCGTGCTCATTCTCTTTCTGAAACCGTGTACTTTGCTTCTTTGTCTTGTTTTAGGTTGATA
Source organism: uncultured Clostridia bacterium (assembly GCA_947629215.1). Lineage (GTDB taxonomy): Bacteria > Bacillota > Clostridia > Lachnospirales > CAG-274 > RGIG4310. The sequence continues at coordinate 5,402 of CANRCU010000059.1, read as the reverse complement.
TGTCATTTTCATTGGTAACGCACCCCTTTCTCTGTATTTTTACGAACCTTGGTTCGCTATGTTTTGATAATTTCAGCACTTCTTAAATTATAGTAAAAATAAGCCTAAAAGTCAAGAAAAGAATTGAAAAACTGAATTTTTGTACAATTTGCCTTTATGATAACGGCATCAAAGGCGGTTTTTATATATATTTTCAGCGCTTGTATAAGCCGAACTTCATGCATTACAAAATTTTTGTTTTACAATTTATATGCCGTTTCTCATAAGTTACCTGTTTTCTATGCGATAAATCATGTATATGCTTTCTTCCGCGCAGGAAAAATAATAAAAAATCATATTCGGAGGTAAAAATATTATGATAAAAATAAAAGGAAAACCCGTTTCGGAGGGCGCGGCTTTCGGGAAGATAGCCTTTTCGGGCAGACATTCAAGGGTGGTGCGAAGATACCGCATAAAGGACATAAGAGCCGAAAAAGCACGTTTTGAGCGTATCGCCGAAAAGCTGACGGCGGAGCTTGAACAGGGCGGAGAGCGCGAAAAAGAATATGCGCTTATACTCACAGACCCCGATTTCTACAACACGGTGACGGGAATTATCGCCTCACAGCAGGTCAATGCGGAATTTGCCGCCGCTTTGGCAGGCAACAGCCTTTTTGACCTTTTTGACAACTCCGACAACGAATATATGCGCTCTCGGGCGGGCGATATTCTTTCCGCAGCGGACTTGCTGATAGACAAGCTGAACGGCAGGAACACCGACAGTGAGGACGTTATCGTCTGCACCGAAAACACCGACGGTATACCCCGTGACGACGGCAGGATAAAAGCCGTTGTTTCGTCATCGGACAATATCGGCGCGGAAGGCGGTATACCGACGATAGCCTGCGCGGAGGATATTTTCAAATACGATATAGAGGGCAAATATGCCGCCGCAGACGGTTTTTCGGGGATATTGTATATAGAACCCGACAAGGCGACCGAAGACACGCTGAGCAGGCAAAGCCGTTTGTTTGAGGAAAGAAAAGCTCTTGCAAAAAAACTTGAAGACCGCCGCTGCATAAATCCCGACGGTATCGAAATAAAACTGTATGCCGAAGCGTTTGCGCCCGAAGAGATAACAAAAGCCCGTAAAAACCAAGCCGAGGGCATAGGCATTTTGAGGACGGACGGCTTATACGGCGGAAAACACCTGCCGAGCGAAGATTTTCAGTTTTCGTATTACAAAGCGGCGCTTGAAAAAGCCGAAGGCAAAGAGTTGACCGTCTGTACCTTTGATGTGAATGCGGACGCTGCGCCCGAATGTGCGCTCACGGAAAAGGAGAACGACCCCTCTCTCGGCTTTCGTTCCACACGTATAGCGCTTGACCGCAGCGAAATATTGAAAACGCAGTTAAGAGCGCTTTACCGCGCGTCTTATTACGGTAAACTTTCGATACTTATACCGATGATAACTCTTGCGGAGGAATTTTCAAAAATAAGAAAAATGTCGGAGGATGTAAAAAAAGAGCTTCGTGAAGAAAAAATACCCTTCGGTCGGGATATACCTTTGGGCGCAGCCATAGAAACGCCCGCCGCGGCGCTTATAAGCGGCAGACTTGCGGAAGCGGCTGATATTATCGTTATAAACACGACTTTGCTGACAAAGTATACCCTTGCGGCAGACCCGCAAAATAAGCGGCTGAGCGGCTTTTTTAAGAATGTTCACCCCTCGGTCATTCGGCTTGTGGCAAAGAGTGTTGAAAATGCAAAAAAATTCGGCAAGAAAACCGAAATAAGCGGTATTCTTGCCGAAAATACGGAACTTGCGGAATTTTTTCTGACGTTGGGGGTCGATATTCTTACCGTAAGACCCGAATATATACTTCCGCTCAAAGAAAAAATATGCTCTTTGGCCGTTTCGGAACGCAGGGAGGAGATAACAAAAAAATATCTCGGCAAAAGGGATTGAAAAACGGATATAAAACACATCATCACCCGTTGTCGGGTATCTGCCTGCCCTCGTGATCCATATAATAATTTTCTCTATGTATCAATTCGCTTATCGGCACTATTTCATAGCCCTTTTCTTTTATGCCTTTTATTATCTCGTCAAGCACCTCGGGCGTATACTTTGCATCATTGTGAAAAAGTATGATGGAACCGTCGCCGAGGTGCTTATGGTTCAATACATGGTTTATCTCATGGTCGGTGCCAAGCTCTTTCCAGTCCAGGCTGTCAACGTCCCATTGAATGGAGTAGTAGCCGCATTCTTTGGCAGCGTTCAGAACGGTATCGTTATATTCGCCGAAAGGCGGACGGTATAAAAACGGCTCATAACCGAGCAGCTGTTTTATTTTATTGTGGCAGGACATGATATTTTCTTTGTTTTGTTCAAGCGAGAGCTGAGAACTGTGCGGATGCGTGTCGCTGTGATTGCCCACATCATGCCCCGAATCGAATATTTTTTTAACCTCGTCGGGGTATTTGTCGACCCAATATCCGCAGAGGAAAAACGTTGCCTTTACATCGTTTTTATCCAAAATATCAAGCAAAGTATCCGTATCGTCTGCGCCCCAGGCGGCGTCAAAGCTGATAGCCACCTGCTTTTTGCCGCGCGTATCCACACAGTATATGGGCAGCTGTTTTTTTGCGGCGGAAACAGCCGTTGTTTCGGGATAAAGCCTTGACTGCACAACGGGGCGTATCACACCCGCAGTCAGCGCAAACACCGCTATTGCCCCAAGCGCCGCAAGTACGGGGCGTTTTCTTAAAAGTATCTTTTTGAACATAAGTACCTCCGTATTTTGTTATTATATACAATATACGGGAGCTTCCGTATAAATATACGTAAAGACATACAGGCATTTATCACGATTTTTTTGCATATAATAAAAAAAATACAAACGAACGGAGGCAGACTATGGACGAGCAAAGGCAGGGTTATATTGCAAGAAGGGACGAGATAAGGAGAACGCGGAGGAGGAAACCGCAAAAGAAAGAGGGATTTTTTATATTAAAGCTGAATATGGCGCTTGCAATAGGTATAATAGTGCTTTGCGCCAATATGATAGACCTTGATATAACAAGCGCATTCAGCGAAAAAATCGAATACATACTCGGACACAGCGCCGATCTTGAGGAGCTGAAAACAGCCGCAGGCAATATTTTTGCATTCGCAAAGGAAGACCGACCCATTGAAATGGACGAAGAGCTTATAGACGAAATGAACGAGCAGGCGTCGGCATACGAAAATGCTCAAAAAAAAACTCCGTGACGGAACGGACTTCGGAAACGACGACAGCCGAGCTTATATCGCCGCTTGAAAACACAGCCGTTACCGATGTTTTCGGGCAAAGGGTCAATCCCGTGACGGGCAGGGCGGAGGAACACAAGGGTATAGACCTTTCCGCAAAGCTTGATACCCCCGTTGTTGCCTGTGCCGACGGCATTGTCGAAAGCTGCGGAACAGCAAACGGGTACGGAAATTTTTTAAAGGTAAAGGGCGAAAATTATACGTACCTGTACGGGCATCTGAACGAATTAAAGGTACAAAAAAACGAGAAGGTCAGGCAGGGACAGATAGTCGCTCTGTCTGGCGATACGGGGCAGGCAACGGGGCCGCACCTGCATTTTGAGCTGTACAAAGGAGATGAGCTGACAGACCCAATATTTATTTTCGGGAGTAATGACAATGCTGACAGGTAACAACTACACCGCGCCTTTGGGAAAGGCAGTGTGCTTTTTGCAAAAATTTCTTGAATCCGCAAATAAAAATTTCTTGCCGTCGGTAAGGATAAAGCCGTCATTTTTTGTTCCGGCGGCTTTTTCGTTTTTTATAGGTATGGAGAAATATTTTCTGACGGTCTTTGTGCTTTTGTTCCTGCACGAGCTTTGCCATATATTCACGGCAGGTATGTGGGGGCTTAGGGCAAAGGCTGTGACGGTGCTGCCGATAGGGCTTTATGCCGAGATAGCGGGGCTGGAAGAGCTGCATATAATAAAGCGGCTTGCCGTGGCTGCTGCGGGACCCGTTTTTAACCTAACATTGTGCTTTTTCTGCGGCGGAGCTGCAAGGGAAATAAATCTTGCGCTTGCGCTGTTTAATCTGCTGCCCGTATATCCTCTGGACGGCGGAAAGATTTTTTGTTGTATACTTGGCTTTTTTACGGGCGTTTTGCGCGGTAATGCCGTTTCGGTGAAAATAGGGCTGCTCTCAAGCGTTATTATGACTGCCGCAGGCGTTTTGCAGCTTATACTCTATCCGCCCAACATCAGCCTTTTTTGCCTTGGCATATATCTTTACCGTTTCAACAAAGCCTGTACGGCAAGTATGACATACCGTTTTTTCAAAAGCCTGCGGCGGAAAAAGGACGCGGAAATACTGCCCGTAAGGTGTGTGAGCGCAAGCGAAGATACCGATATAAAAACGGTGGTCTACAGGCTTGACAGGGATCACTATACACTTGTATATCTTAGGGATAATGCCCCGAAATGCATTACCGAGGAAAAAATTATCGACTATATAACAAAAAACGGTCTGCGCGGACAATTGAAGAATATTTTTGAGGATAAGGCTAATATACAAGAGTGTTGACACGGTTATCTCATAGTGCTATAATATCATATGCAACAGTTGAAAATGATACTATGGAGGAATGACCATGCAACAAAACAACGAAAGAGCGCAGGCGGAAAGAAGCAATAAAATGCTGACGGAGCCGCTGCCAAAGGTGATAACCACAATGGCGATACCGTCTATAATAGCGTTTCTTATAACGTCGGTATATAATCTTGCAGATACATATTTTGTAAGCTCGCTTGGGGAGAGCGCAACGGCGGCAGTAAGTGTGAATGCGTCGCTTGACCAGTTTATAATGATGGCAGGTTCTTTATTTGCGATAGGGGCTGCAAGTTATACATCGCGTCTGCTTGGCGCGCAGGAAAAGGAAAAAGCCGATCAAGTGCTGTCAACGGCTTTCTTTTCGGCAGCTTTTTTCGGCGCTCTCGTGTTGGTACTGGGTTTTGTTTTTATGCGCCCTATGGTGCATCTTCTTGGCGCTACCGAAACTTGCGAAAAATATTCTGTACAATATGCCACATATGTGCTGCTTGTTGCGCCGTTCATGGCAGGCAGTTTTGTTATGAATCAATGTCTGCGCGCGGAGGGCAGCGCGATACGCTCGATGATAGGTATGGGCTTTGGCGGCATACTCAACTGTGTTCTTGACCCGATATTTATTTTCGGGCTGGGGCTTGGGGTCGCAGGCGCTTCGATCGCAACGGCAATATCCAAGCTCATCAGCTTTATAATACTTATTTTTCCGTATATCACACACCGCTGTGTACTTAGGCTGTCAATAAAAAATTACAGGGCGGATAAAGGCATTTTTAAAGAGATAATCAGCGTTGGTTCGTCCTCTATG
>CANRCU010000058.1 GCA_947629215.1 uncultured Clostridia bacterium | reverse complement strand
CAAACGGCAGCGACACCAAAATTTTCGACAAAAAAGCCGCCGATGAGGTAATTGCGCGTGTAAAAGGCAAAACGGGTTCAGTAAGCCTTGTCGAACAGGAGGAAAAAAAGATGCCCCCTCCGCTTTTATACGACTTGACACAATTACAGCGCGACTGCAACAAAAAATTCGGTATGTCCGCCCATGACACCTTGAACGCCGCACAAGAACTGTATGAAAAGCGAAAACTCATCACATATCCGCGTACAGACAGCCGCTATCTTTCGGACGATATGATACCGCAGCTTTCTCAGATAGCAACAAAACTTGAAGCGACCGACAAATACAAAAATATGGCTGCATATGTGACCGCGCTTGCAAAGCTGCCCATCACAAAAAGAATAGTCGACAACAGCAAGATAAGCGACCACCACGCTATTATACCCACAAACGGCAAAATGAACATAAACGGTCTGAGCGCCAATGAAGAAAATGTATTTGACCTTATTGTACGGCGGTTTTTGTCGGTATTTTACCCGCATTATGTGTACAGCACCACCAAAATTATTACCGATATAGGGATCGACAAATTCACCACAAGCGGCACTACCGTTATAGAACAGGGTTGGAAGGCGCTTGAACGCAGCGACAGAAAAAAGAGCAAAAATACCGACACGCCGCTGCCCAAGCTGAACAAGGGCGACACAAGACAGCTTGTCGGCGTAAAGGCAAACAAGAAAAAAACCAAGCCCCCACAACCGTATACCGAAGACACCCTGCTTAACGCAATGGAAAACGCGGGCAGGTTCGTTGAGGACGAAACAATAAAAGAACAGCTGAAGGATTCGGGCTTGGGTACGCCCGCGACACGCGCGGCAACAATAGAGCGGCTGATACAGGTGCATTATATAAAACGCAGCGGAAAATCCCTGATACCGACAGAAAAAGCCATAAAACTGATAGGCGTGTGTCCGCCGGAGCTAAGCTCGCCCGTAACCACCGGCAAATGGGAAAAAGGGCTTGCTTCCATAGCAAAGGGGAAAATGGATCCCGTAAAGTTTATGGCAAGCATACGCAGATATGTCTGCTTTTTGGTGGATAATGCGGACAAAAGCCCCACAAATGTGCAATTCCCCGCAGAGGGTTACGGCAAGGGCAAACGCAGGCTGCCTGCCTCTTCGCTCGGTATATGCCCAAACTGCGGCGGTCTGGTATACGAAAACAGCAAAAGCTATTATTGCAGCAATTGGCGCAACGGCTGCAAATTTAAGATATGGAAAAACGCTCTTGAAGACCACGGCGTATGCATTGACAGGGATATTGTAAGCGCCTTGATAAAAGAGGGCAAGAGCGAAAACATAAAAATGACCATGCCCGACACCAAAGAACCGGCTGTCGGCACTTTAAAACTTAAAAACAAGCTTGGCGCGCTTGAATTGGGCGCATTGACCGTTCAAAGCGGCTTGGACGAAACGGAGGTCGGATAAATGAGTTTTTTAAGAAAAGATTTTATCAGTCTGCTCGACATATCCAAAGAGGAGATACTGCACATACTTGAAACAGCCGAAACAATGAAGTACGTGCTTAACCAGAAAAACAAAAAAACACCTTATCTAAACGGTAAATCCGTGATAATACTCTTCTATGAACGCAGCGTGCGCGCAAAACTCAGCTATGAGTTGGCGGCGCAGTACCTTGGCGCAAGCATAGTTGACATAACCGTTCCCGGCATAGAGGACAGGCACGAAAACATAAACGATATGGGACGCACCATAGAACAAATGGGCGGTGATTTCATCATCTGCCGTCATCCCATGGCGGGCAGCGCAAAATTGCTTGCCGAAAAGGTAAACGCAGGCGTTTTGAACGCAGGCGACGGCATAAACGAGGACCCTTCTCAAGCTCTGCTCGACCTTATGACCATAAAGCATATAAAGGGCAGTTTTGACGATTTAAAGGTTACGATAGTTGGCGATGTGATAAGCTCGCGCGTTGCGCGCAGCAATATATGGGGCCTGCTGAAACTTGGGGTGGACGTACACGTTGTCGCTCCGCCTACAATGATTCCCTCTCATCTTGAAGATTTCGGCGTAAAGGTACACTATGACCTGAACGAAGCGGCAAAAGATTCCGATGTTATAATGAGCCTGCGTTTACAAGCAGAGGACAGCTACGGCAGCCGTCTTGCAAGTTTTAACGAGTACAAGGACTTTTTTAAAGTAACACACGATGTGCTTGCCCGCACCAAACCCGATTGTATAATCATGCATCCCGGTTCGCCCGACCGCCGTGTCGAAATAGAGGGCAGCATAGTCGACAGCAGCCGCTGTATCACGGACGACCAGATAACCAACGGCGTCGCAATAAGAATGGCGCTTTTATATCTGATGTCTATGGGAAGGAGAGAGGACGCATGAACGAGCTGAAAATAAAAAACGTAAGGATAGCCGCGGACGGCTATGACAGCGAAAAACTCTTTCAGGTGCTTGTATCCGACGGAAAAATAGCGGAGATAGCGCCTGAGATAAAGACGGCGGCAGCCGAAAATATAGACGGCGGCGGGCTTTTGCTCATGCCGGGGCTTATAGATATGTCCTGCAAGATATGTGAGGCAGGCTTTGAAAACAATGCAAATATAATCACCGTAACGGACAGCGCCGTTGCGGGCGGTTTCACAACTTTGGTATGTTCGCCCAACACTCAGCCGTGTATCGACACAAAGAGCGTTGTTGAATATATTTTCTCAAAAGTGGAAGAATATTCGCCGATAAACATTCAACTCTACGGCTCCATAACCAAAAACTGCGCAGGCGAAGAAATAGCCGAAATGGGCGAGATGATAAGCCGCGGCGTCATAGCGCTCTCCGACGGCGGCACAAGCATAAAAAACGCAGGCATACTGCGCCATGTCATGCTTTACAGCAAAAAATTCGGCGTACCGCTCGTAACACGCTGCGCCGACCCCGACCTCTGCGCGGGGGGCTGCATAAACCGCGGCTATTATTCCACAAAACTCGGGCTGCAAGGCTGCCCCTGCGAGGCAGAAGACTGTATAGTTTCGCGTAATCTTGTAATATCCAAATACACCGATGCAAAAATACACATCACAAAAGTCAGCACAGGCGGCAGTGTACATCACATATGCGACGCAAAAAAGCGCGGCGTAAAAGCGACCGCCGACACCTGTCCGCATTATTTTACAAGGTCCGAAGCCGAGGCTGAAAATTACAACACCATAGCCAAAGTCGATCCGCCGCTGCGCACACAAAACGATATAAACATCATCATAGAAGGGCTTAGGAACGGCACTATAGACGTTATCTCCTCGGGGCATACGCCTGCCACCAAAGAAACCAAGGATATGGAGTTTGAAAACGCAAGCTACGGCGTTTCCTCGCTTGAAACGGCGCTGCCCGTGACTTTCACCGCGCTTGTCAAAAACAACGACTTCACGCCGCTTGACATAGTGAAAAAAATGTCGTCAAACCCCGCAAAAATACTCGGTCTTACTTCAAAAGGCGAAATTGCCGTCGGCAAGGACGCCGATCTTATAATAATTGACGATAAGAAAACTTTTAAAGTTAACGCTGCGGAATTTGTTTCACGAGCAAAATATTCGCTTTACGACGGCGAAGAACTTTACGGCAGACCTGTTTTGACCGTCTGCGGCGGAAAAGTGCTGCTGAACAAATTAAAATAATACGGCGGTCAGCGCATACCGCTGCGGAAATGTTCTATCATGGTGTTTGTAAGGCTTATGAGCGACTTGCATTCGGGCAGTTCCTCACGCCCGAACCAGACTGCCTCGGACAGCTCGTTTTCGTCTATATGCGGTATGTTGTTCCCGTCGATTTCGCAGAAAAAGCCGACAAGCAGCGTATCGCTGAACGACCACGGCTGATTTTTGAAATATTTGATATTTTTTACACGCAGCCCGACTTCCTCCATTACCTCGCGTCTTACGGTGTCCTCTAAACTTTCCCCGACCTCGTTATAACCGGCTATGAGCGTATAACGTGAGTATTTGCTGTGTTTCGGGCTGTATTTTGTCAGCAGAAGTCTGTCGCCTTCGGTCACTGCCACAATAACGCAGGGCGAAATGCTCGGATATATCGTCCTGCCGCAGTCCGCGCAGACAAGCGACCTTTCGCTGCTGCCGTGTACAAGGCTGCCGCCGCACTTGGAGCAGAATTTATTGTTACTGTACCAGCGGTGCAGCTGTATGGCGGTTATGCCCGTAAAAGCTGCCCACTGCGGCTTTGCCTCGCGGAAATACTCGGGCGGAACAAACTCAAAGCCCTCGAAAACAGCGTTTTCGTCGGCTTCCGCCATATAAACAGCTCTTTCGTCCATACCGAACAAAAAAACGGGGCTTTCTTTCAAAGCAAAACTTCCTGCCGACGGGAACAGCGTTTCGCCGCCCTCATTTCGCACAAGCACATTGCTGCCCTTGAAAACAAGCAGTATATCGTCGTTTTTCGGCTCTCTCGGTTCAAACTCCACCCGGTATTTGTGCGGCTCTATCTCCTGTATCATAAGTTTTCTCCTTTGATTATATTCAGTATCGTTTCTACCGCTCTTTCCATACTTTCAAGCACAATATATTCATACGGTCCGTGGAAATTATATCCGCCCGTAAAAAGATTCGGGCAGGGCAGACCCATAAAAGACAGTCTTGCGCCGTCCGTACCGCCGCGAATGGGGCGTATATCGGGTGTAACGCCCGATTTTTTGACCGCATTTACAGCGCGTTCAAGCACATCTTTATGCTGCTCTATGACCTCAGCCATATTGCGGTATTCGTCATATATCTCAACTTTGGCGATATTGCCGTATTTTTCGTTTATTGACCCGATCGCCTGTTTTACAGTCTTTTTTCTGCGCTCAAATCCCGACGCATCAAAATCCCTTATTATATATTCGATATATGCATTGCTGACATCGCCGTGTATATCGGTCATATGGTAAAAACCCTCGCGGTTTTCGGTGTTTCTCGGTGTTTCTTCGGGTAATAAGGCGTTCAGCTCACAAGCGACAAGCCCCGCATTTATCATACTGTCCTTGCCGCTGCCGGGGTGTACGCTTTTGCCCTTTATATTTATTTTGGCTCTTGCGGCGTTAAAACATTCATAGCTTATCTCGCCTATGCCGCCGCCGTCAACGGTATATGCAAAGTCACAACCGAATTTATCGACATCAAAGTGGTCTACGCCTGCGCCTATTTCCTCATCGGGGGTAAAGGCAACGCGTATCTTGCCGTGTATGAATGAGGGGTCTTTTATAAGTCTGTCCATTGCCGTGAATATCTCAGACATACCGGCTTTATCGTCCGCGCCCAACAGAGTTGTACCGTCGGATGTTATGACCGTTTTGCCGACATGCTCTTTAAGCTCGGGAAATTCTTTCGGGGAGATTATCACACCGTTTTTAAGCACAATATCGCTGCCGTTATAATTTTCTATTATATTGGGCTGTATGCATTGCCCGGAATAGTCGGGGCTGGTGTCCATATGTGCGATAAAGCCGATAACGGGCAGTTTTTCGGTGGTATTGGCAGGCAGTGTCGCCGTTACATAACCGAAGCGATCCACCTCAACGTCTTTCATGCCCATAACGCTGAGCCTGCCCGCAACGATCTCGGCAAACAATTCCTGAGCCTCGGTCGACGGATAGGAACGGGAATCGGGGTCGGACTGTGTATTTATTTTTATAAATTCTGTAAAATAAGACAAAAGTGTATTTTTCATATAATTTCATATCCTTTCATGTTTTAATTTTACACCGTATCCGCAAATTTTTCAATACAATAAAAAATTTTCCGAAACACATTGACAAAGCCAAGGCAATAAATGTATAATCTATAAAAAGACTGCAAGACGACAGTTTTGCAAAGGAGGTCAAAAAAATGGAAAAAGATACATTTATTTCGGACTCTGTTGTTTATGTCGGTGTTGACGATAAGACAATAGACCTGTTTGAAAGTCAATACGAAGTACCGCTTGGCATTTCTTACAATTCGTATGTTATTCTTGATGATAAGATCGCCGTTATGGACACGGTGGACAAGCGTGCTACCGACGAATGGCTTGCAAACGTTGAAAAGGCGCTTGACGGCAAAAAGCCCGATTATCTTATCGTTTCGCATATGGAGCCCGATCACGCCGCAAATATTGCCATGTTTGCGGAAAAATATCCCGATATGAAAATAGTTGTCAACAACAAAACGACGGGTATGATAGCTCAATTTTTTGATACGGACTTATCCGCGCGGTATGTGACGGTAAAAGAGGGTGAAAGTCTGGAGCTTGGCAGTCACAAACTCACATTTTATATGATGCCCATGGTGCATTGGCCCGAGGTAATGGCGGCATATGAAGAGAGCGAAAAAATTCTTTTCTCTGCCGATGCTTTCGGTAAATTCGGCGCTCTTGACGAATATGACGAGGAGGGCTGGACTTGTGAGGCAAGGCGCTACTATTTCAATATAGTCGGAAAATACGGCGCGCAGGTGCAGGCGGTACTTAAAAAGCTTGGTACGCTTGATATAAAGACGATATGTCCGCTGCACGGACCTATACTCAAAGAAGACCTTGGATATTATATCGGGCTTTATGATACTTGGAGCAAGTATGAGCCGGAAGATGACGGTATTTTTGTGGCTTACGGTTCGATACACGGCAATACGGCTGATGCCGCAAAGAAAATGGCTGAGATACTCAAAGCAAAGGGGTACAAAAAAGTTGCAATTGCTGACCTTGCACGCGAAGACTTGCACGAGTGTGTTGAAGACGCGTTCCGCTACGGCAGGCTTATAGTTGCCTCGGCTACTTATGATGCGGGGTTGTTCCCGATAGTCGAAACTTTTGTGCATCATCTTATAGCGAAAAATTATCAGAACAGGAAAGTAGGTTTCATCGAAAACGGAACATGGGCGCCAATGGCTGCCAAAAAGCTGAAAGAGGCGTTTTCGGGGATGAAAAATATTACTGTTGCCGAAACCGTTGTTTCGATACGTTCCGTAATGAAAGACAGTGATATTGAGGCGATGGAAAAACTTGCCGACGAGATGATGTAGTAATTTATATTATTAATGGGGCGTTGCCCCATACCTCACAAGCCTTTTTGTAAAAAGGCTTGACCCAAAAACAAAAGCCGTCCCAAATTAAAAAATTTGGGACGGTCATTTATATTGTAATAGAATCAAACATGGGGGTGTCGCAAAGCGACACCCCCTGACATTACAACACTATTTTTCTCTTCACACCCAAAGGCGCAGCAACATACAAATTCATATCCTCGCCTATATTAACACCCTTATCATTCAATACAGCGCCGACCGTATTAAACGCAAGTCTTGGATCATTATTCTCCCCGCTGAGATGTCCAAGAACAACATTCTTTAATTTTGAACAAAGTACCCGAGTCAGCACCTTTGCACAATTTTCATTGCTGAGATGCCCATAATCGCTCAAAATACGGCGTTTCAGCGGTTCGGGGTAGATACCGTCATTCACCATATCCACATCGTGATTGCTTTCTATCAGCAGCAGATCGCAGTCTTTGGTATTTTCGAGAACTTTATCCGTTATATGCCCTATATCCGTAGCGACGGTTATTGTTTTATTGAATGTATTTATCCTGTATCCCACAGGCTGAGCCGCATCGTGCGGTATAGCAAACGGACAAAGGTTTATATCGTTAAAATGGCAATACTCGCCCGCATACACTGTGCGTCTGTTATTTTCCCTGAATTTACCGACTTTTTCGGGCATATTGTCCCATGTTTTTTCGGTAGCATAAACGGGTATATCATAACGTCTTGACATTATGCCTATGCCGTCGACATGGTCGTTATGCTCATGTGTGACAAAAATCGCATCTATATCGCCACCGCAAAGCCCAAGCTCGGCAAGACCGTTTTCGACTTTTTTGCCGCTTATGCCTGCATCTATCAGTATTTTTGTATTTTCTGTGCCGATATATATACAGTTGCCGCGGCTGCTGCTGGCTATTGTGGCAAATTCGACTTTACTTTGCATCTTCGTTTACTCTTTCTATATCCGCGCCAAGATTTTTTAATTTATATTCGATACGTTCGTATCCGCGGTCGATAAAACGTACATTGCCTATGCGGGTCTCGCCCATTGCGCAAAGACCGGCTATGACCATTGCAGCGCCTGCTCGGAGATCCGTTGCCACAACATCGGTACCGATAAGCACGGGTACGCCCAAAATAACGGCTTTTCTGCCGTCAACGGTTATGTCACAGCCGAGTTTGCGCAACTCGTTGACATATTGAAAACGGTTTTCCCAGACGTTTTCTATCAAAGTGCTTGTACCGTTTGCCTTGCATTGCAAAACTGCCATCTGCGGCTGAAGGTCCGTCGGAAAGCCCGGATATGCCATTGTTTTTACATTTATTGCTTTAAGATTCCCGTCCGAAACGACACGTATATAATCGTCGCCTTCAATTATTTTACAGCCTGCATCCTTTAATTTGACGGTAAGGCTGTCCATATGCTTTGGTATAAGGTTTCTTACGGTGACATCGCCGCCGCAGACTGCCGCCGCTATCATATATGTACCTGCCTCTATCTGGTCGGGTATTATCATATATTGCGCGCTGTGCAGCTTTTCAACGCCGGTAATGCGGATAACGTCGGTACCCGCGCCCTTGACCTTTGCGCCCATCATATTGAGAAAGTTTGCCGTATCGACTATATGCGGCTCTTTGGCGGCATTTTCTATAATAGTCGTACCCTCGGCAAGCGTTGCGGCAAGCATAATATTTATGGTTGCGCCGACCGACGCCGTATCGAGGAAAATGCTTGTGCCGATAAGGCGATCAGCCTCAAGTGAAATTATACCGTTTGTATGATCCTCTTTTATCCTTGCGCCGAGAGCTTTAAGCCCGCTCAAATGCAAGTCTATCGGCCGTGAACCGAAGTTGCAGCCGCCCGGCAGCGCAACGACCGCTTTTTTGAATCTTGCAAGCAAAGCGCCCATAAGATAATAAGACGCGCGCATTTTGCGTACATCGTCGCTGTCTGCATGATAATCGTTTATGCCCGTGGCATCTATACGCATAGTCTGCTCGTCCGTAAAACTGCACTGTGCGCCTATGCCTGTCAGTGTATTCACATAGCTTTTAACATCCGCTATACGCGGCAGATTTTCTATAACGGAAACACCCTCCGCCATTATGGCTGCGGGTATTATGGCAACAACGGCATTTTTTGCGCCGCTTATGCTGACCTCGCCGTTCAGCCTGCGCTGCCCTCTTATGTAAAGACGTTCCAAAACGCACACACCTTTCAAATATATATCAAAGATATTCGTACTCCGCTGCGTACTCATAATTAACGGTTTCCGAAGAAACCTTAAAATTCAAATCTTACAAATTTACATACAGTTACAGTATAACATTTTTTTCGACACTTTAAAAGAGTTTTTTTTTAGAAAAAAAATTTTATTTTGACACGGTTTTAGTGCATTTTGCAAGAACAGGCTGTTTTTACAAAAAAATTCGGTCAAATTACGCTTGCCAAGGTCAAATTGTTATGGTATACTAACTATTGTAAAATATCATCACGAGGTTATCGAAAATGAATAAATTAAGGGTCGCGGATCTGAATGTTCTTATAAAATATAAATATGAAACCATGCTGAAACAGGCGCCGGTCTATGCCTGTGATTTTGAAAAGGCGGATATTGCGATAAGCATACCCGACAGCGAGCTTGAGGCTTTGCAGGCGGAAAATCCGCATCTTTCCATAAACGATATAGAATATATATTCACGGGCGCGGCTTTTTACGAAAGTATTCTTGATTTTGACGGTATCATGCTGCATTCGTCGGGTGTTTGCGTAGACGGTTATGTATATTTGTTTTCTGCCGATCCCGGAACGGGCAAATCCACACATACGGGGCTTTGGCAAAAATACCTCGGCAGCGACAAAGCGTTTATTATAAATGACGACAAACCCGCAATACGCCTTATAGACGATAAAATTTACGTCTATGGCACGCCTTGGAGCGGAAAGACCGATCAAAACCTTAATATGCGCGAAGAATTGGGCGCTATTGTTTTTATAGAGCAGTCAAAGAAAAATTTTATCACGCCTATAAGCGTAGCCGAAGCAATACCGCTCATAATGAAACAGACGTTGCGTCCGCGCGAGCTTGACAAAGCGAACAAAATGCTTGACGTACTGGATAAGATATTGACCGAAACGCCCGTTTACCGTCTTGGCTGCGATATGAGCAGAGAGGCTGTCGAGCTGAGTTATAACACAATAAAAAGGAGCAATTGATATGAAAATAAAAGACGGATATTTGTTAAGATGTGTTGCAGGCAGTAATATTGTTGTACCCGTCGGTGAAGGCAGTATGGATTTCAGCGGCGTTATCACGCTGAACGGAGTCGGCGCTTTTTTGTGGAAATGCCTTGAAAACGGCTCCGACAAAGAAACTTTGACCGAAAAACTGACCGCCGAATACGATGTCGACAAGGCAACGGCAGCCGAAGATATTGACGATTTTCTGAAAAAACTGAGAGAAGCAGGGCTTTTGGATGAATAAAGAAGTACAGGTGCATCTTGCCGAAATGTACCCGGTCATGAAAGAGATGCTTGAAAGCGGCGGCACGGTCAATTTTCCTCCGCATGGCACAAGTA
>CANRCU010000057.1 GCA_947629215.1 uncultured Clostridia bacterium | reverse complement strand
TTGTGCCGCTTGTTGTTGAATCAAAGCCGCTTACGACCAATTCGTCAGCCGAAAGAACTTTAACGGAACCGTCGTTGTATGTTACCTCAGCCGTAAGACCGGTTACGTCAAGGCTTTCGCCGATAGCATAGCTTGTCTTTTCGGGAGGGGTAAGAACTTTTATCGCCGTAGGCGTAAGCTCGTCCATTTCAAACGAAAGATTTGAAACCGTTATATCGGCATCACGGGCAACAAAGAAACCGATATTTGCCGTATCGCCCGTAAATATTTCCGAGCAGTCGGCAGAACCGTCAACGCCGTTGCACTGAACAACATATATAGAACCAGCTTTTGATATTTTTACATCAAAAGTACTTCCGCCTGATTTTGTATTGAATTCATCGGACATATAGTCACGAACTATAGTTTTTTTAGTATCACCCTTTTTCCTTGTTGCAAGAACCATACGACCTGTTGCGCTGCTTGAGCTTGGTACATATGACATAAGGAAAAGTTGATTTGAGGTGGTATTATCAGATGAATATATCTCATCAAAGCCTACAATACCAAATGAGGACTGCTGAGGATTTGAACCGGATTCAAAATTGGTGTTGTATCCGTTGACCGTAATAGTCGCTGACATGGTGAAATCCTTTGAAGTGTCGAAAGAATGCGCATAATATGCATAGTTATCCGCACCGTCCGAAACCTTGCCTTTGTTTGCGGCAGTCACTTTAAGGTTAACACCGTCGGCAGTTTCCTCAGCGCTGAAGTTTTTGCCGATATTACCCATACCGCCGCTTGTAAAGCCGTCGGCATAAGCTACGATCTCAGCCGGTTCTTCCAACACGTCTTCATTATCTGCCACATCAGCCGTTTCCTCTGTTTCGTAAACAGCAGAACCGCTTAATACAGCCTCTTCGGAAGAAATGTTCTCGTCGACCGAAACCACATCATCAGCAAGAACGCTTGAAGAAAATGTGCTTAACGTCATTATGGCAGCCATAATTGACGCAGCAATTCGACGTTTCTTCATAAGAATTGCTCCTTTCTTTTTATTTTATTGTAAGTTTTGGAAGAACACGTACAAAGCCCTTCCATTCCACTTGTTTAAATTATACAACATTTTATAAAATTAATCAATAGTTATTTCATTTTTTTTATTTGCAAAAAAAAGATGTAAATTTCGGTTGTGTAATCTATAATTATTGTTGATTTTATATAAAAAATAAGATATAATATAAATATATGTATATACACTGCAAAGGAGGTATAAATAATGCCCGGAAAAATACTGGTCGTCGACGACGAAACCAGCATCGTAAATATTATTTCATTTAATTTAAAAAAAGAAGGTTATGAAGTTATAACCGCATCGGACGGCGAAACAGGGCTGGAACTTGCACTCAGTGAAAAGCCCGATCTTGTTTTGCTGGATATAATGATGCCGCAAATGGACGGATATGAAGTGTGCCGCAAAATACGTGAAAAAAGCATAGTGCCTATCATAATGCTGACTGCGCGCGCAGACGAGGTCGACAAGGTGATAGGTCTTGAAATGGGCGCAGACGACTATGTTACAAAGCCCTTCAGTAACCGTGAATTAATGGCAAGGGTAAAAGCCAATCTTCGCCGCACCATAGCCAACGAAAACGCAAAAAATGCAAAAAATACAAATGTTGCGACCTATGGTGAGCTGACTATCGACTTTAAGCGTTACGAAGTAAAAAAACGCGGTGAAACGCTTAATCTTACCGTGCGCGAAACAGAGTTGCTCAACTTTCTTGCAACGCAGCAATCTCAGATATTTACACGAGAAACATTGCTTGCCAAGGTGTGGGGTTATGAATATTTGGGCGATGTGCGCGCCGTTGACGTTACCATAAGGCGTTTGCGCGAAAAAATCGAAGATGATGCAAGCAAGCCTAAATACATTATCACTAAGCGCGGTGTCGGATATTATTTCACCTGCTGAACCGACCGGCACAATAAAAGGGAACGCCTATGAAAAGTTTACGTTGGAAACTTGTTTTTATGTACCTTACACTGGTTTTTATAGTTATGCTCGTAAGCGGTACTTTCATAATACTCAGCCTTAATCGGCAGGAAACGGATAAAGCCCGCAACGAACTTATACAATATGCCGCTTATATAGAAGAACAGATAGTCGACCAGTACAAAGACCCCGAAAATTTTCAGCAAGGTTTCACAAACTTCATTGTGTCAAACTCTTCGGCAAGAAATCTGCGCGGTCATATACTTGACAGTCAGGGCAAAACCATTGCAAGCTCGACCGCGACCGACTCTTCGGGGCTGCGAGATTACAACAATTCCACAATAATAGCCGCCATAAACGGGAAACCAAGTTTTAACTCCGGCAGAAAAGGCAGCGATCAGAACTCTCAGGTCAAAGAATGGCTGAGTTATGCTTCGCCTGTATTTAATGTTGCCGACAAGCAAAAAGTAGAATACATTATTTTTGTGCAAATGGATGCCACAACTATACGTTCGGGTATATCACGCACAGTGGGTACTATTTGCATCGCCGTTTTGATAGCCCTTGCACTTGCGGGTATTTTGGGCGTTATCTTCGCCGCGACCATAACCGACCCGATAGTTATGCTTACCAAAAAAGCAAATCTGCTTGCAAAAGGCAGACTTGAACAACACGTCGCAGTCAAAAGCAACGATGAGATCGGTCAGCTAACGCGAAGTTTCAATATAATGGCAAAAGAACTCAGAAAAACACTTACCGAAATGGAATCTCAGAACAATAAACTTGAGATAATCATGCATAACATGACCGACGGTATAATGGCTTTTGATGAAAGGGGCTTTCTGCTGCATGCAAACAAGATATGTTATGAGATGCTTGATATAGACGAAGTAAAAATTTCTCTGAGCTGGCTTTTGGATAAACTTGGGATAGACAAAAACGAGATTTCCGATAAGACGCACGATATAGATATAACAATAGAAGAAAACGAAAAGTATATCAATGTGAACCTTATCCCATATTCTGTGAGCCGACGCAATATAAACGGTATAATCGCCGTTCTTCACGACATAACCAAATTGCAACAGCTTGACGATATGAGAAAGGAATTTGTTGCAAATGTCAGTCACGAGATCGGAACACCACTTACAACGGTAATGGGTTATACCGATCTGCTGCTTGACGGTGCTATAGACGATAAAGACCTTGCAATAAATTTTCTGAAAGAAATAAGTGTTGCCGCCGAACGTATGAAACTTTTGCGCGACGACTTGCTTGATCTGTCACGTTTTGATACGAAAGTAAACAAATTCAATAAGACGATCATTGACTTGGTATCGCTTATCGAGGGTTGTGTAAGGCAAAATATTATTGTTGCGACAAACAAAAAGCAGACTATAACATTTGAAAATCCAAACAGGGAGATGCTTATTTTTGCAGATATGGCAAGAATAAATCAAGTGCTGACAAATATTGTTTCAAATGCTATGAAATACAGCCCCGAAGGCGCAACGATACATATAACCGCGGAAGAAAAGAAACTGTCCTATTATGTAAGTATAGCCGATAACGGTATAGGTATGCCCAAAGAGGCTCTTTCGCGTATATTCGAGCGTTTCTATCGTGTTGATAAGGCACGCAGCCGTGCGCTTGGCGGCAACGGTCTCGGCCTTGCCATAGCGAAGGAAATAATGGACGCTCATCACGGACGTATAAATGCATACAGCGAATTGGGCAAAGGTACTACAATGGTGCTTATTTTTCCGAAATACACCGATTTATAAGGCGATATGATGATACAGATAATATAAAATTTTGGAACAAAAAAAGCGGGAGGTGTGAAATATGGTCTGGAACAAAACTCTTGAAACAGGTATTGAAGAAGTTGACGAATTATATCCGATCATGATAGACAATGTCAATGCAATCATCCGCAATCTTATGGCAAGCCGGACCGTCACCGATTATAAGCAGAATCTTGACGAAATAAAAAAAGAATTTATTCGTATGTTCACTTTACAGGAGAAATTAATGTATGAACAGAATTATTCACAATACTATCAGCATAAACATAATCATGAAACATTTATAGAATCGCTAAATTCGCTTTACGGTCAGGCTAATGCCGATTATTTCGGCTCGACTGCGGTTCAGGTAGACAACATGGTCAATAATTGGTTTATGCAGCACTTGTTTAAGTATGATAAACTTTGGGGAATGATGATAAATAAGAAAAAATAATATCGATAATATCATCTTACAGCTTTGCGGAATATATTCCTATACTTGCCACAAAGCTGCCAAAATAAAAGAATACAAAAAATTTACGAATTTTTATATTTTACTATTGATATTTTCTTTTTGTTGGTATATAATAATTATATAAACAAATAAATAATTTATAAAAATATCCTGGAATGTTCGCCAGCCATAATTTTTGAACCTACATGACATAAAAGGGATTCCTATATATTATATTGATGTCAGGCCTCAAGCTAATTCCCTTTGGGCAGAGGAAGACAGATGTATAGTTGCGGTCGCCCACCTATCTGAGGATAGGTGTCAAAAAATGGCAACGGCATTTCGGGTTTTTTTATCGAAATTTTCGGACGATAAGCGAACATATATACAATTGAAGGAGTTTTATATGCGTTGGATCATATCGGAACGGCCGAAATATATACCAAAATTTGACGGTATTTCGGCAATAACATCAACCGTACTTTTTAACAGGGGTATAGACACAAAAGAAAAAGCGGAAAAGTATATAAACACAAGCTCTGAATATTTTACAGACCCATATGCCATACCCGATTATGAAAAAGGTCTTGAAATTGTTAAAAAAGCCATTGTTAACAAAGATAAAATATGTATATACGGCGATTATGATGTAGACGGTGTAATGTCCACAACAATTTTATTCAAAGCGCTTGAAAACCTTAACGCCGATGTTGATTTTTATGTTCCTCACCGTGTATACGACGGATACGGTCTTAACAGCGCAGCTATTGAAAAAATACACTCGACCGGCTGTAAACTGCTTATCACCTGTGATAACGGTATATCGTCTTTGGATGATGTTGCGCTTGCAAAAAAACTTGGTATGAAAGTTATTGTACTGGATCATCACGAACCGGTAGTCGACGGGCAAAAACAGATATTGCCGCCTGCCGATGCGGTTATAGACTGCAAACGCAATGACAGCCCTTTCCCCTTCCGCGATATGTGTGCAGCAGGCTTATGTTATCGTTTTACGGATTCTTTATATAAATATATGGGGCTGAAATTTGGGCTGAAACGCGAGCTTATAACCCTTGCAGGTATTGCCACTGTCTGCGATATAGTTGATTTACGTGAAGATAACCGTATTATCGTAAAAAATGCCCTCTATCTTCTTAATAACAGCATAACTAATATAGGTTTAAAATATCTTGTGGATATGTCCGTACAAAAAGGCAGGCAAATAACACCGTATACGATCGGTTTTAATATAGGGCCTTGCATAAATGCAATAGGCAGGCTTGAAGCGGCATCGGAGGCTGTTGAGCTTTTTACAACGCATAATAATGAAACAGCCAAAAATTATGCCTCAAAACTTGTTCTTAAAAACAAAGAACGCCAGCAGATAACCGACAAAGCGGCTGCCGCGCTTGAAGATCAGGTAGATATTTCTTTGCCTGTTCAGGTGTTGTACGATCCCGATATACATGAAAGTGTGGCAGGCATAATCGCAAGCCGCATAAAGGAAAAATTTTACCGCCCTACTCTTGTTATCACAAATTCGGAAAACGGGTGTAAGGGTTCGGGGCGTTCCGTGGAGGAATATGATTTGCATAAGGGGCTTAGCAAAGCTGGCGAATTGTTCACCAAATTCGGCGGACATAAAATGGCTGTCGGTTTTTCGCTGCCGTATGAAAACATAACTCCGCTTAAAAAAGCGCTTAACGATGACTGCGAGATCAAGCCCGAAACAATGATACCATCCGTAAAGCCCGAATGTGTATTGACTCTTGACGATTTTGACCTTGACACAGCTTATGAGTTAAGATTGCTCGAACCTTTCGGCAAAGGCAATCCAAAACCAAGTTTCTGTACGCTCTCGGCAAAACTTGTATCTATACATATGGTCGGAAAAGACAAAAATATAGCGCAGATGACATTTCTTAAAGAAAGCGGAAAAACCGTGCGTGCGGTTTATTTTGATTGTTTGGAAAATCTGTCCGAAATACTTGAAAAAAACGGCTGCGAACAAAATATATCCCTTCTTTCATGCGGAACTACGGTCGATGTAGATATAAAAACGGATATAGCATATTACATTGAAGTCAATTCGTTCAATAACAATGACAGTTTACAGCTTAATATAATAGATATGAGGTGATTTTTATGTCGGATAACATCGGCAACGAATATAAAAAAATAAAAACAGCCTACGAATATATCCGTAAAAAAACCGACGTCGTTCCGCATATTGCCGTTGTCCTTGGCAGCGGACTGGGCGAGTTTTGCGAATGTATAGAAAATCCGTCAATAATTGATTATCACGATATACCCGATTTTCCCGTTTCTACGGTAGCAGGCCATAAAGGGCGTTTTGTTTTTGGTCATATAAACAATATACCTGTAGCCGCAATGCAGGGACGTGTACATTATTACGAAGGATATTCCATGCAGCAAACAGTTATGCCGATACGGCTTTTGCAGGAACTCGGCTGTGATATACTGATGCTGACAAATGCTGCCGGCGGTATAAACCCGACTTTTCGTGCGGGTGATTTTATGGTTATAAGAGATCAGATCTCAAGTTTTGTACCCTCACCGCTGATAGGCGAAAATTATCCCACAGGAACACGTTTTCCGGATATGAGCAATATTTACGACAATAAACTTTCGCTTGATATAGTCCACTGTGCCGCAGGACTTGGTATACCCGTAAAAGAAGGGATATATATACAGCTTTCGGGGCCTAATTACGAAAGCCCTGCCGAAGTACGTATGTGCAGGATGCTCGGCGCGGATGCAGTCGGTATGAGTACGGCAAGCGAAGCTGTTGCCGCTGTACACTGCGGCATGAAAGTATGCGGTATCTCGTTTATATCAAACCTTGCCTGCGGTATTTCACCCGTTCCTCTCGATCATAAGGAAGTAGGAGAGGCTGCGGCAAAGGCAGCGCCTATGTTCAACAAACTTATAAAAGAATTTATATGTGCCTGCGATAAATAACCGACGCAATTAAGGGGAATTGCTCATGTTAAGATTATACAACGCAAAAATACTTATGCCCGATATGAGTATCGAAAACGGTGAAATCGTCATCGATAACGGCATTATCACCTATGTGGGTGATATACGCCGGGAATTTGAATATACACAGGAAATAGATATTGATAAAAACCTTGTTATGCCGGGATTTAAAAACCTGCATACGCACTCGGCAATGACTTTTTTGCGTTCCTATGCCGAAGATTTGCCACTTGACAGATGGCTTAACGAGAAAATTTTTCCTGCCGAGGACAGATTGACCGAGGAAGACGCTTATTACTGTTGCATACTTGCCATAATGGAATATCTTACGAGCGGTATCACTACTTGTTTTGATATGTATTTCTATCCCGATGCAATGGCAAGAGCAAGCGTTGACACGGGTTTTCGCACCGTGCTTTCGGGTACACTAAACAATTTTAAAGAAAGCCTTGACATACTTAAATACAATTATAATAAATATAATAATTTCGATCCTCTTGTCAGCTATAAACTCGGTTTTCATGCCGAATATACTACCGACATAGAGCTGCTTAAAGGTCTGGCAGAGTTAAGCCATAAACTTAATGCTTCGGTTTCCGCACATGTATGTGAAACCGAAAATGAGGTCACCGAATGTATAAAACGCCATGGCAAGACGCCTGTGGAGTTTTTTTCCGACCTTGGGCTGTCTGATATACCCAAGGGAATTTATCACCATTGTGTATGGCTGACGGACAGAGATATTGATATTTTAAAGAAACACGATATTACCGTCGTTACAAACGGAGGCTCTAACTGTAAACTTGCCAGCGGTATAGCACCGCTTGAAAGGCTTGACAAAGCAAATATAAGGCTTGCTCTCGGCACGGACAGCGCCGCAAGCAATAACTGCCTTGATATGTTCCGTGAAATGTGGCTTGCAACGGCTTTGCAAAAACAGCAAACACAAAATGCAGCTGCTTTCCCAGCAAAAAAAGTTCTTATGGCAGCTACCTCAAACGGCGCCGAGGCTCTTGGAATAGATGCGGCGGATATATCCGTCGGACGTATGGCAGACCTGACTGTCATAGATATGCACCGCCCAAATATGCAGCCCGAAAACGATGTGATAAATAACCTTGTTTACAGCGGCTCAAAAGAAAATGTACTTATGACAATTGTTGACGGAAAAATACTTTACGAACGCAATAAAGGCTTTAATATCGGCTTTGACGAAAAAGAAATATATGCAAAGATCGCAGATATTGCCGACAGGATATTACGATAATAACCCACAAAACGGCATACCCAAAAATAGGCATGCCGTTTTGTATATGTCAAAGCATATCCATAAATTCACCGTACCACCTATGCGCGCCTTTGCATACATGAAATGCGAAATTATTGCTTTTATATATTTCATTGTATATCTTTTTGGTTCTTTCGGCAAGTATATTTACATTTTCAAGTCCGTCCGTACCATTGAGTTTATCTTCATCACCCGTTTCAATAAACAGCTTTCTCGGCGCTGTCAGCATTGCCAAAACGTCCATATCGATCTCACTCCAGAGATTCGGTATAAAATTGCAGCCGCAGAAATTGCTTTGCAGCACGGTTGATCTTATGCTGTGAAAATAGCCGCTGACATAGGCTGTTTTTATGCGTTCATCCAGTGCGGCAAGCCACAGCGTATTAAGCCCTCCGCCGGAAAATCCTGCGCATATCAGCTCTTTTATATCTACACTTTTAAACTGTTCCATAAAATCAATGCATATCTGCAATTCTCTTGTTATAACGCCTTGTAAATTAAGCCCTAAAGCCATGAGTGTAAAATTCAGGATAGTGCAATCATTCTGCGCGGGTTTGTCGTATGTAATAGGTTTCCTTTTACCGGAACCGAGCAGATCGGGGCAAAAAACAGTGTATCCTTTTTCCATAAACTCCAAAGCGTATTCAAAATTGAATTTCTTGAGATTTTTTTGCAGTTCGTCCTGTACTATACCGACAATGCCGTTTTTTCCGTCCGAACCGTGACAATGTAAAACCAAAGCTGCCTTACCCGTACCGTTTTTCGGAATAAGCACATAAACGGGCATCTTCAGGTCATTCAATGTATCTATATGCCAGAGCTGTCTGTCGTAGGTCTTGCCTCCGCTGCTTATCAGGTCATGGTTTTCTTCAATAATACAAGCGTTTTCGGCAATGTCCGAGTATACGGAGCTTAGCTTGTTCAATGCAAGCATAGATATAAGTTTTTTTGTTGTTTCGGTTTTCCATGCAAAAAATTCTTCTGCCGTAGTGCCTTTAAATGCACAACGCGGTTCTTTCTGCCCGCACAATCCGACCAAAAAATCTTTACCGTTTATCTTATTTTCACACATAAATACACCACCGCCCATATATACGCTTATTCCGTTTATGATTGCTTACATTTTATTATAAACAAATTTTTACAATAAATCAAGTTATTTTACTCGCAAATATAAAATTATTGATTTTAAAATTCTCTACCTCTTTTTATACGGCGGATACTTACCGTTGTAAAATAACAAAACACGCAAAGGATCTCTGTTTAGCTTTACGGAGAAACTCTGCGTGTTTGAAAAATGTTGATTCAACAGTATTTTTATTATAACTTACGTATCGTTTCCATAATGTAATCTGCCAGTTCTGCGCTTGTACAGCCGTCGTCATGACCTGTTATACAGATTTTTTTCTCCTTCTGGGTACATATATCAAGCGCTTCGTCAAGTTTTGCAGCCTTATCGCCGTAACCTATATGTGCAAGCAACATACTTGCGGCACGAATTATGGAACAGGGGTCTGCATACTTATCTCTGCCCTCTTCCACCATACGAGGAGCAGAACCGTGTATAGCCTCAAACATAGCATATTTTTTACCCATATTGATACTTCCGGCAGTACCGACACCACCCTGGAACTCGGCAGCCTCGTCCGTAATTATATCACCGTAAAGGTTAGGCAGAACAACAACTTTGAAATCGCGGCGGCGCTTTTCGTCAATGAGTTTGGCTGTCATAATATCGATATACCAGTCGTCTGTTTCAATATCGGGGTATTCCTTTGCAATCTCTTTGAACATATTAAGGAATTTTCCGTCCGTAGTCTTTATGATATTTGCTTTTGTAACACAGGTAACTTTGCCCTTATTGTTTTTCTTTGCATATTCAAAGGCAGCGCGGATAATTCTTTCCGTACCGTCTGTTGTTGCAACGGTAAAGTCAAATGCAAGGTCTTCGTCAATTTCAAAGCCCTTTGAACCGAGAGTATAAGAACCCTCCGTATTTTCACGATAGAAAGTCCAGTCAATGCCTTCTTCGGGTATTCTTACGGGGCGTACATTCGCAAAAAGATCAAGCTCTTTACGCATTGCCACATTTGCGGATTCGATATTGACTTTATCGCCTGCGCGCGGTGTAGTCGTAGGGCCTTTAAGAATAACGGGACATTCTTTGAGCTGCACAAGCACATCATCGGGGATAGCCTTGCCTGCCGCTATTCTGTTTTCGATAGTAAGACCGTCTATTACCTT